>NZ_CAJZDT010000073.1:0-9758 GCF_915066115.1 uncultured Streptococcus sp.
TATCGCCACCTGTTACCAAATTGACCACAAAAATCAAGGCATTTAGTGCAAAGGTCATGAGAAAAATTCCCTTCACATCCAGCAATCGCGCGTTATACTGTCTCAATAGATAAACTAGTGAGTTCCCCAAGAGAGCTAAGTGCCCAAAGATAAAGGACAAAATGGCAATATGTGGGAAAGGATAGGGATCTGGCACTGGATAAACAAAGGCAGCTAATGTCCCAAATGTTCCTAGTAATGCAAAATACTGCCTATATTTAGACTGACCAGGAAGCAAGAGCACCACAAACATAGCCATACGGCAATGGTAAAAGGGTAAGCTTTCTGACAATGGCATATGATTAACCCCGTACCATCCATAAAGAAGGATTAACTGAACTGCCTGCAAGATTTGGAAAAATCGTTGATAAGCCTTCTTTTCACGATAACGATAGGCTGTATAAAAAGTTAAGGCTAAAAGTGTAAATATACTGACATACCAAAAAAGGTCAAATTTGGGTGGTTCTGTTGCTTGGGTCGTAAAGAAAATATCCCATAAATTCATCTAGTCTTCCTCATGATTCAAAATTTTCCTGCATTTTATTATACCATGCTATTTAAGAAAAATGAATTTAGAAATACGATAATCATCTTCTTAGTCAAGATATTGCTCGCTCTGACCTTGATAAACCTGCCAAAGAATCTCTATTTGCTCCTTGGTAATGCGTTTTTCAGATAAGGCTGGCAGTTGGTCAATGGCAAAAAATTGAAGGTCAGCAATTTCTTGATTTTCTTGGAATTGTCCATCAAGAAGCTTACATTCAAAAACAAACTTTGCATATTGCTTGCTCTGTAGTTGGAAACGATTGGTATCAAAAACAGCTAGTAGTCTTTCAACGTTAGCTTCAAAACCAGTTTCTTCTTCAATCTCCTTGAGAATATTTTCAGTTGGTGAATAACCGACCTCGCCAAAGCCACCTGGCAAAGCCCAATCATCCTCTCCTTGTCCCCTAACCAGACAAATCTTCCCATCCTCAACAATCCAAGCACGGACGTCCATTAAAGGAGTCGCATAAGCGGAGGTCGGTTTCAAGACTTCTGCAACTTCTGCTGCATCAAGGTCTGATATCTGATTCAACATTTCAGATAACAGACTTCGCAAGTCTTCGTAGCGCTCACGGTCGAAAGGATCTTTTGTAAAGGTTAATCCAGTATCCGTAATGGCTAGCATTCTTTGCAGATACTTGACAAAATCACTTGCCTTCATGTTCTAAACTTTCTACCAACTTGGCTAGGTTCATAGAGTTAGAGCCTTTGAGCAGGATTTGGTCATTAGCTCCAAGGCTTTCTTTAACCTGCTTAACTAGGTCTTCAAATTGGTCTTGGTCTTCTGTTTTCTTGAAATAGTAAACGTGGCCAATTGGGAACATTTGACTGGCCAATTGGGCTAATTCGGCAATGTCTTCTCCATAGAAAATAAGGGTATCAAGCTCATCTGGAGAAAGGCTCAAAATCATCTGATTATGGAGTTGAACAGAATGGTCGCCGAGTTCCTTCATGTCAGCCAATACAGCGATTTTCTTTCCTCCTTCGTTGGCTGGAATAGCAGAGAACGTTTCCAAAATCAACTTCATAGCAGTTGGATTGGCATTATACACATCTGATAGAATATCTGCACCATTGGCTGCTTTCTTCCACTCGGTACGGTTACGCGTCAATTCAAGATTTTGGAAGGCCTGACGAATCTGCTCCTCAGTCACTCCTTCTTGTAGGGCAACATAGGACGCAATCATGGCATTGGTGGCATTGTACTTACCAGTCACTGGCAAATCAAGGGCTTGCTCCAAGAAATTGGCCTTAAAGGTCAAGCTATCCTTACGCTCAACCAAGTCGGTAATTTCCAACTCAGCTCCTTGCCCAAAACGGACCACCTTTTTATCAGCTGGCAAGTAGTCCTCTACAATAGAGTCAGCTGGTGCCAAAAGCAAGGAATTCGAAGACATCCCGTCTGCAATTTGCATTTTTCCTTTAGCAATTTCAGAACGGTCTTTGAAAAAGGCCAAATGGGCTTCGCCAACCAAGGTCACGATGGCTGTTTTTGGATGAGCCAATTCTGACAAGAGATGAATATCTCCCAAATGATCCTGTCCCATCTCCAAGACCAACTTTTCTGTTTCTTCAGGCATATGAAGAACCGTGTAAGGAAGACCAATCTCATTATTGTAGTTGCCTTGTGTTTTGTAAGTTTTGTAGGTTGTTGATAGCAAGTGCGCTAACATATCCTTGGTCGTTGTTTTACCATTTGAACCTGTAACAGCAAAGACATCAACTGCTGTTTTTTCAAGATAGTAGGCAGCTAGGGTTTGAAAGGCTGTCAAGACATCATCTACTAGAATGTAAGGATGATTTGCGACCTTTTTCTCAGACAAGGTTACTGCTGCACCATTTTCAAAGGCTGTTTCGATAAAGTCATGACCGTCACGCGCACCTTTGAGGGGCACAAATAAATCTCCTGTCGCAATCAAACGACTGTCAAACTCAGCTTTTTCTAACTGGGTGTCCTCAAAGATGCTGATATCATTTTTAGCTCCTACAACTTGAGCCACTTCATGGATTGTTAATTTCATTTCTACTCCTTTAAAAAGGGTCGAAGCTCGAGAACTCTAGTCACCTTGCAGTGATGGTTCTGGCTTCTACCCCCCTCTTTCATTTTATAGCAAATGCGCTTCGCGCTTGTCAAAACTTTCCTTGGCAAGGTCAACCAAACGCTCGATTAGTTCTGGGTAGCTGATTCCCATATTGTCCCAAAGTAGTGGGTACATAGACCACTGGGTGAAACCTGGCATGGTATTGAGCTCGTTTAGGAAAATCTCTCCCTTATCTGTATAGAAGAAATCACAACGAGATAGACCTAAACCACCAATAGCACGGAAGGCAGTTTCTGCATTCTGACGCATGACAGCTACCACATCATCACTGATTTTAGCTGGGATATCCATGGTAATCTTGTTGTCAATATACTTGGCATCGTAGTCATAAAAGGCAACATCCTTGACTACTTCTCCTGGTAGCGTACTCTTGACATCGTAGTTGCCCAAGAGACCAACCTCGATTTCACGAGCATTTACCCCTTGCTCTACCAAGACACGGCTGTCATATTGGAAGGCAAGTTTCAAGGCTTGACGAAGTTCCTCTTGATTTTCAGACTTAGAAATACCGACACTAGAACCCATGTTAGATGGTTTTGTGAAAACTGGATAAGTCAATTTTTCTTCAACTTCAGCAATTTTAGCAGTCATATCATCACCTTCGACAATGGCCACATAAGGAACTTGGGCAATCCCGACAGATTCTAAGACACGCTTAGTGGTGATTTTATCCATGGCAAGACTAGATGACAATATGTTACAACCAACATAAGGCATTTTCAAAACTTCCAAGAATCCTTGAACTGAGCCATCTTCTCCCATCGGACCGTGGAGGACTGGAAAGACCACTGCTCCCTCTTCGTATATAGCACTTGGTGCAACTTTCTTATCCCAATCAATGGTTTCATTGGTCATAAGACGATCCTCTTGACCTGGAGTCTGGCTAAATTCTTGCGTTTTAATAAAGTCACCTGACTGGCTGATGAAGAAAGTCTTGACTGTGAAACGATCGTAGTTGACCGCACGCATGACACTCTCAGCTGAAAGGACAGAGACTTCACGCTCTGCACTACGTCCACCGTATAAAAGAATAATCGTTTGTTTCATATTATTTGTTCCAATTCTAATAGAATACTCGTTCTTTAGTATATCATATTTGCTTCTTTTTTGAAACTTGAACCTGATACTGGTCTTCAATAAATCTAAAAAGAGACCGATAAAACAACTGTCGGTCTCCGTGATTTTTGTATAAATGAATTGAGTGTATTAATTTGTCTAGACTTACAACTCTGTTCGATTTTCAATGGCTCGTAAGAGTGTAACTTCATCCGCATACTCAATATCCGCTCCGACAGCGAGACCTCGTGCTAGACGCGTAACCTTGATACCAGCTGGCTTGAGCAAACGTGAAAGATACATGGATGTCGCTTCCCCATCTGCTGTAGCATTGGTCGCCACAATCACTTCTGAAACTTCACTATCCATAAGACGAGTCATAAGGCTCTTGAGATTGATATCATCTGGACTGATACCATTCATGGGAGAAATAAGACCATGTAAGACATGATAGAGTCCATGGTATTCTTGGATATTCTCCATGGCTGCCACATCGCGACTATCTTCGAGAACTAAAATCGTTGTCTGGTCACGAGTCGGATCGGTACAGATAGAGCAAGGATCGTCATCAGTCAGGCGACCGCAGATGGAACAGTAGGTCAGCTCTCTCTTCGCAGAAAGGAGATTTTTAGCAAATTCATTGACATCGTCATCAGACATTCCAATAGTATAGAAGGCCAGACGGGTAGCCGTCTTAATCCCGATACCCGGTAACTTAGAATAACTGTCAATTAGCTTAGCTATAGGTGTTGGATAAAGCATATATTCCTTTCTAATTCATTGGATGATGTTGGTTATAGAGGTTGATAATATCGCGCGCAATGGAAGGTCCGACACCATTTGTAAGGTTGGTGTTATGAGGGAAGACAACAGCTACAGCGATTTGAGGATTATCTGATGGTGCATAGGCTACAGCATTAGTATTGTTAGCTTTTTGACCACCCTCAACATAACTTTCGGCAGTACCTGTTTTACCACTAATCGATACGCTTGCGCCATTTGAAAAGGCACGACCGGTTGTCAAAGCACTACCACCATGTGACACTTGATAAAAGCCTTGTTGGAGGATGGAAACATCAGACTCAGAAATATTAATTTTATTCATTTCCTTGGTTTCAACAGATTGGATTAAGTTCCCTAAACCACCTTGTTCGTTGTTTCCATAAATCCCCTCGACAATGTGCGGTGCAATCCGAACACCGTTGTTGGCAATGGTGCCAACGTACTGGGCTAATTGCATAGGGGTGTAGTTATCAAACTGGCCAAAGGCATTGGTAATGTAATTAGCAAAATTATACTCTTTTGGTATAAAACCAGTTGACTCATCTGGAAGGTCAATGCCTGTTGAGGCTCCAAGACCATATTCCGCAAATGTCGAACGAAGTTTCCCCATGGCGGATTCTAAATTGTTAGTTAAAACAAACATATTGGGTTGATAGGTCTGACCCATAATGCCCAAAGCCGTTTGAACCATGTAGGCATTAGAAGAATACTCCAAGGCTTCCACAGCTGTAATCGGGAATGAACCGTAAGCCTGAGTGTACCAAGAATTAATCGGAGCTGAACCTTGGAAGACAATCGGTTGGTCTGTCAAGGTCTGATTCCCTGATAAGACTCCATTCTCCCAACCAGAGCTGATGGTCGCCGCCTTGACAACAGAACCTGGGACAAAGACATTGGTTACTGTTCCCAAGGAATCAGGTGTTAAATCTCCCGTTTTCAAGTCATGTTTGAGTCCTGACATAGACAAAACTGCACCTGTTTTTGGGTTCAAAGCAACTGCATAAACACCTTCAGAATATCTGGCTCCTCCATTTCCTAACTCAGAATTGAAATAACTCTTAAGAAGATTGTCCACGCTATCTTGGAAGGCCAAATCAATAGTCAGTTTAATATTATTCCCTTTGGTACCATCTTCGATATTTTCGACACTTTCCATATTGCCATACTTGTCTAGATGGATTTCCTTCACCGAGCGTTTTCCTTGCAAGGTTTCTTCATATTGTTTTTCTAGATAAGAGGTTCCAACACGGTCATTTAGAGAATAACCCTTTTTGATATAAGCATCTGCTTCTTCAGCTGGTAGACCAGCTTTTTCACTGGACACACTTCCTACTATAGACGAAAGAGAAGTCTCTAGGACCTTTCGATCCCACGAAGTTGAAATACTGATACCAGGTAAATTCTTAGAAGCCGAAGCAATCAAGGCAATCTGTGTGTCTGACAAGGAATCTGTCGCAATGGTGCCTGTCGCAAAATTTCCAACTGCATTGAGTTGGCTAAAGAGGTAAATTTCTTTCTTTTCGTCATCAGAGTAGGTCAATTGACTTGGATCGATACTTTCAACAGTATTATTGTAAAGCTCGGACTCAGATAATTGGTTGCCATCAGAATCAAGGCGCTTCTCGCGTGGTAAGCTTTCCACTGCTTTTTTATAGACATCTTGATCTGCCAGGTAATAGTCCGCCAACTGTCGGTCAGTCAATATTGGAGAAGAAACTCCCACATAAGCCAGCAACTTCTTGGCTGTTTCTTTTAAATCTGCAGCCGTCATTTTGTTGTTCCTTGTAAAAGATACAACTTGCTTGATGGTGTTTTCGACGAGAGGTTTCCCTGTTGCATCGTAGATTTGTCCACGGGCTGAACTAGTGGTCACCTTTGTTTTACTAGCCGATGCTAATTTTGTCTCATAAAAATCCTTGTTCAAAACCTGCATGTAAAGCAGGCGACCAATAATGGCCATAAAAAGCAAAATAACAATTGAAAACAATAAATTAAGCCGAATCGGAATCGAATGGCTATCAAATTTTCTCATACAAATCAGTCTCATTTCTATTTAAAATCTTACTCTTCATTGTACCACAATTTAAGAAGAAATTTTGGAAAAGAAGGGAGCTTTTCCCATTTTACAGGAAAATACGATTTTATTTATCCATCCCTACATTATATGATATAATAAATGTAAAAGTTCGATGACTCAGTCTTTTCCAATATGACTCATTTAAAGGAGCCTTCCCTATGGACAAACCAGATATAGCAACCCTCATTGATTCTCACTTCGAAGAAATGACAGAACTAGAGCAAGAAATCGCTCGCTATTTTTTGCAAGCTGAAACCATTGCAGATGATTTATCTTCTCAGCAGGTCACTCAAAAATTACATATCTCTCAAGCTGCTCTGACCCGCTTTTCTAAAAAATGTGGTTTTACAGGCTATCGAGAATTTATTTTCCAATACCTGCACCAAGCAAAGAAACAGGACACTCATTCTCACAAACATAGTCCTTTAACCAACCGAGTTCTTCGAAGCTACAGTAATATGCGAGAACAAACACAGGGCTTGATTGACGAAGAACAACTGGAACGAATCGCCCAGTTAATCGAAGATGCTGATCGTGTCTACTTCTTTGGAACAGGGAGTTCTGGCCTTGTCGCTCGTGAAATGAAATTGCGCTTTATGCGTCTAGGTGTGGTCTGCGAGGCCTTGACCGATCAAGACGGTTTTGCTTGGACAACCAGTATTATGGATGAGAATTGTCTCGTACTCGGTTTCTCACTTTCTGGCTCAACTCCTTCTATTTTAGATAGTCTATTAGATGCTAAGGAGATGGGGGCAAAGACTGTACTTTTTTCAAGTGTTCCCAATAAAGATAGTCAGGCCTATACAGAGACTGTTCTTGTAGCCACACACAGCCAGCCATCCTACATCCAACGAATATCCGCTCAACTTCCTATGCTCTTCTTTATCGATTTGATTTATGCCTACTTTTTGGAAATCAATCATGAAAGCAAGGAGAAAATCTTTAATAGCTATTGGGAAAATAAAAAACTTAATGGCTATCGAAGACAAAAACGTGTAAGAAAATCCTAGTTTGGTCTAGCCAAACTAGGATTGTTTTGTCTTAATACTCTTCGAAAATCAAATTCAAACCACGTCAGCTTCGCCTTGTCGTACTCAAGTACAGCCTTCGGCTAACTTCCTAGTTTGCTCTTTGATTTTCATTGATTATAAAATGATAATAAGCACCCAACATACCTGCTGTATTTTGATGATGGGCAAATTCTAATCGTGTTTTTTCAGCAAGGCTTGGCACCAAAGCTTCTTTCAAGGCTGTGCGAATCTTTGGTTTGAGGATAGCCTCTTGTCCCATGATACCGCCACCGAGAATGACCACTTCTGGATTGGCCACATAGCAAATATTTGCCAGACCTTTTCCTAGATAGTCTACCATACGGTCAATACCAGCCATGCAAATCTTGTTTCCTTCTGTAGCTTCCTTAAAGATACGTCGGCCATTCCACTGATCAACATCTTCTCCATGTGCTTCAGCTACATATTTCACTAAAGCTGTTGTAGAAGCCAAATCTTGGAACGCTCCATCCTGCATATGCATATAACCAACTTCGCAGGCTGAGTTGCTAAAACCATGGAAGACTTTCCCATCCATAATCAAACAACCACCGATACCGGTTCCAATAGTCAAGCAAAGGGTGACACTCGCTCCCTTGCCTGAACCAGATACCGCCTCAGCCAGACCTGCACAGTTGACATCATTTTCAATCTCACAAGGAATAGTAAAGCTAGTCTCGATTTCCTTTTTGAACTGGGTGCCTGCGTAGTTGGGGATTTGAGGCCCAGCGTAGAAAATCTCACCCTTGTCTGGATCCACCATTCCTGCTGAAGAAATAGCAACACCTGCTACTGGGCCTTGTTCTAAATAGCTGGCTACGATATCTTTGGTTTTTTGTAAGATATGAGGTCCACCCCTATGCGCCTCTGTTGGCATTTCATGCGATTCAACAAGTTGGCCTTCTTGGTCGATCAAACCATATTTGATGTTGGTTCCACCGATATCAATTGCAACGTAGTGTGTCATAAATACCTCCTTATGGATTAGAGGAAGCGCTCCTTGGTTTCACGAATCAAGGCTGCAGCTGCTTCTACAACTGGACGATCTTCTTCAGTCACTGGCGTCAATGGTGAACGAACAGAACCAATGTTCAGTCCTTCATTGAGCTTCAAGACCTCTTTGATGACACCGTACATATTTCCATGTGCAGAAGTGAGTTTACCAATGATAGCATTGATAGCGTATTGCAATTCACGCGCTGTTTCCAAGTCTTTATCAGCAATCAACTGATTGAGTTTCAAGAAGAGTTCTGGCATGGCACCATATGTACCACCAATACCAGCTTTAGCACCCATAAGACGACCACCTAAGAACTGCTCATCTGGACCGTTGAAGACGATGTGGTCTTCCCCACCAAGGCTCACAAAGGTTTGGATATCTTGAACTGGCATAGAGGAGTTCTTAACACCGATAACACGTGGATTTTTCAACATTTCTGTGTAAAGGCTTGGAGTCAAAGCAACCCCTGCCAATTGAGGAATGTTGTAAATCACGTAATCTGTATTTGGAGCTGCAGAACTGATATCGTTCCAGTACTTAGCAACTGAGTATTCTGGCAAGCGGAAATAAATCGGCGGAATCGTTGCAATGGCATCTACTCCTAAGCTTTCAGCATGACGAGCAAGTTCCATACTGTCTTTGGTATTGTTGCAAGCAACGTGAGCAATAATGGTCAATTTACCTTTGGCAACTGCCATCACTTCTTCCAAAATCAATTTACGGTCTTCAACACTTTGGTAGATACATTCACCAGAAGAACCATTGACATAGAGACCTTGAACACCTTTATCAATGAAGTATTGAACCAAGGCACGAGTACGTTCTGGGCTTACTTCTCCTTGATCATCATAACATGCGTAGAAGGCTGGAATGACACCTTCGTATTTTTTTAAATCTGACATAGATTTTCTCCTAAGATTTCTTTTTTCTGCTGAGAGCAGTTCTATTCTTTACAAGTTTAGTATACACCTTGTGAAAATCGCTTTCAATATCTTGTATACACTTAGATTTTAGTTTCTACTTGTATTTTAGAAACTGTAACGATTGAAAGTAGTTTCAGAAACAAGCCATCCTATTGGTATTTGGTAAAGATTTTCTCCATCAAA
>NZ_CAJZDT010000074.1:0-9688 GCF_915066115.1 uncultured Streptococcus sp.
CCCTAATGTTTGTGGCACCAGTCTTTATTATGTGGCTGATGAACCTCATGTTTTCAGCTAGTACAACCGTGAATGTCAAGTTAGCGACACAAGATCTACCAACTGGTTTGATAACGAAAATGGATGAGCTTGATCATGTGGACATCGAGACTTATCAAGACTTAGATCAAGCCAAAGAAGCGCTAGCAAATGAAAAAGTCGATGCTGTGATTTCTTATAAAGACGGTGAGTATCAGGTCGACTACGCAAATACAGATGCCTCCAAGACATCTATGATACGACAAGTGTTACGAACAAGTATCGCCAGTGAAGGCACCGATCAGTTACTATCTCGTATCAAACAAGCTCTTCCACAATTGAAATTAGATGCAAAGGCGCCTGAAATCAAAGAATCTTACCAATATGGAGATAAAAATACTGGATTCTTTGCACGTATGATTCCAATTTTAATTGGCTTTGTGGTCTTCTTCTTTGTCTTTTTGATTTCTGGTATGGCACTTTTGAAAGAGCGCACAAGTGGAACCTTGGATCGCTTGTTAGCAACCCCAGTGAAACGTTCTGAAATTGTCTATGGCTATATGTTGTCTTACGGTATTATTGCGATTTTTCAAACGGCAGTTGTCGTCTTAGCAGCAATTTGGCTACTAGATGTAGAAGTTGTAGGAAGTATTTTAAATGTTATAATAGTTAATGTGGTACTGGCTCTTGTAGCACTAGCTTTTGGAATTCTCTTGTCTACTCTAGCAAAATCAGAATTCCAAATGATGCAATTTATTCCTCTCGTGATTATGCCCCAACTTTTTTTCTCAGGAATTATTCCATTGTCATCCATGGGAGAATGGGCTCCAACTGTGGGGAAATTTTTGCCATTAACCTATTCTGGTGATGCAATAAGCCAGATTATTCTTTACGGACACAATCTTGGTGATATTTTGCCAAATCTTGGTGTTTTAATGATTTTCTTGATCATTTTAACAATTCTCAATATTGTTGGATTGCGTCGTTATCGTAAAGTTTAGAAATCAACATAAATAATGCTAAAAAGGTGTGAAGATTAGATGGATAAGACTGTTTTTGAATCGTTTGAAGATTACTTAGAAGAAGCGAATTACCCTCAAGGAAAGAAAAAAATCATGCAGGCGGCGGTCGATTTGATTTCTACTAAGAGTTACAATGGAACCTCCACCTTACAAATTGCCAAACATGCGGGACTTAGCCAAGCAACGCTCTTCAAGTATTTCAAGACCAAAGAAGATTTATTAACGGCTATTTTGCACCCTGTTGTTCCAGGACTTTTCGGTCGTTTTTTTGAAGAACTTTTAGCCTTAGAAACGACTGAAGAAAAGGTGCATTATCTGGTCCAAAATCGTATGGCCTATCTCAAAACGAATCGCGCTTTGATGAAAATTATTCTTCAGGAAATTTTTTCAAATAAGAAACTGAGAAAAGAACAACTTTATATTTGGAATACTCTTCAGGATAAATTATTAGTACTCCATAAGGAATTGATAGCAGATTCACGAGTGAATCCTGAAATCACGGTTCCTCAAATGGTTCGTATTTGTATAGGTCCCTTATTGGCCTACTTTGCCCAACTCTATATCGTTAGCGACAATAGTGACATAAGAGAAGAAGACTTAAATTTATTGGAAAGACAGATTTTAGGTGGTTTGTGGAAATAAACGCCGACTGAAATGATATTTCTTAAAATAAAACACAAAAAGGACATGTTTCTGACTAAAGCAGATTTATGTCCTTTCTTGTCAGTTATGTACATTGTTTAATTGGTTTTTCTTTGTGATTCTTGGGAAGTATTTCCTATGAAATCATATTACAGTGGTTATTTTTTGATATAATAATTCTTAAAACTTAGGAGGCAACAGATGATACACAAACATGAAATTCCAATTTTAAAGTTTGCCTGCTATCCTATGGTAGAGAACTTAGGAATTTCCTTTTTCTTTGAGGACGCCTATTCTTCCTGGCAGAGAGGAAGCAATGAAAATTCAAATGGCTTACTAAGAGAATATTTCCCAAAGAAAACAGATTTAGCCGCTATTTCTGATGAGGCTTTGAAAAAGGCCTTATATGATATCAATCACCGACCACGAAAGTGTTTAGCTTACAGAAATGCTTGTGAAGCCCTAGAGGATGAGTTCAAGTAAATGTTGCACTTATTCTTACAATTTATCTTTTACTAAAAATATTTGTACAATCGTCGGCTTGTCGCCTAGTCTATAAACGTTTTATCCAGCAAGAATCATGATGCTAAGGACGTTAAAAATCCGTATGAAAATAGGGAAACGACACAGTGTTCGATGGACATAAGGAGTTTCATCTTTTCCATTAGGATGTTAGCCCGAGCTCAAATTAGCTCTCTGACTTCAGAGGGCTTTTTATGTTGTTACCTTACCTCGATATACTCAAGTATGATCTTCTGTTGCGGTTTTTGACACTGTAAAAGCAACTATATTCATTTTTCTCAGCTTGTTCCATAGTTAAAAATATGGTATACTTTTCATGAGAATTTTCTAAATTTTTAAGATTCTATCAAAGGAGGTTTGCATGCTTTCCAAATTTTCTGGAAGCCGACAGGACCTGCAATTTGTATTGCTTTTAGGTATTTTACTAGGTGTTTTAGGAATTTCCCTCTTTCTAGCAGTTTCAATGGGATCCGTTGCGATTCATCTAAGCGATACCTATCGGATTATTTTGAGCAGGTTGGGATTTCCTCTTGAGATAGGAGAGGTTTCCAAGTCTACTCTTGCCATTGTATGGAACATGAGATTCCCCCGAGTATTGTTAGGCTTGATAGTGGGGGCTGGTCTTTCTATGTGTGGTAGTGTGATGCAGTCTACAGTGAATAATCCCATAGCTGAGCCCTATGTCTTAGGCATCTCTGCAGGTGCAACTCTAGGTGCAACCTTGAGCATCATTCTTGGTTTAAAAGTGATGATTAGCCTTGGCGCTTTTCTTGGAGCTATCTTAGCAACAATTGCTGTCCTCATCATTGCCTCTATGCAAGGAAGGATGACGACTTCTAGTCTGATCTTATCAGGAACGGTGGTCAATGCTCTTTTTCTGGCATTTTCCAATTTTATAATCTCAGTTGGAGCTAACGCGGACAGTGTGATGACCATTAAGTTTTGGACCATGGGCTCGCTTGCTGGGACTACCTGGTCTGACTTACTCCTGCCAACTATAGTAGTAGGAATGGCCTTTCTATTTTTTTCTACGCAGTATCGTGTTTTTAATGCGATGATGATGGGAGATGAGGCTGCTTTGACTCTGGGGATTCCCTTACGCTTTTATTGGTATCTTTATGTGACAATGGTGGCTGTGCTGACAGCAGTCTTAGTGGCAACCTGTGGGATTATTGGATTTGTCGGTCTGATTACTCCACATTTAGCTCGAGGGTTAGTAGGAACGAATTACAGGAGACTTTTTCCTGTTGCAACCTTGCTAGGTGCCCTCTTTGTCATTTGGGCAGATGTACTCTCTCGTGTCATTATTCAAAATGCTGAGCTGCCAATTGGTATTTTCACAGCCTTAGTAGGTGCTCCCTTCTTTATCTACATTGTTGGAGGTAGGCGAAGGGAGGTGAGGGCCTGATATGGACTTGATTTGTCAGGATATCCACTTTGGACTAGGAGAGAAAAAAATCTTAAAAGGAGTTTCTCTTAAGGTTGAGGGGCATCAATTTCATACGATACTAGGACCAAATGGAAGTGGAAAAACCAGCCTGCTGAAACTCCTCTATCGTCAGGAAAAGGCGGACAAAGGCTTGATAAGCCTAGATGGAAAACCTCTTGAACAATGGACAATCAAAGAAACAGCCAAGCAAATGGCGGTCGTCACCCAGTTTAATCAATTGCAGTTTGATTGTACAGTTGAGGAAATCGTCTTGCTAGGAAGAACGCCCCATCTCTCTTTTTTACAGAAGGAAAGGGAAAGAGATTATACCCTCGTTCAAGATGCCCTCGTTAAGGTGGATATGCTTGAGAAGAAAACTCGTCTCTATTCGTCTCTGTCAGGGGGAGAGAAACAGCGAGTCTTGTTGGCACGTGCCTTGGCGCAAGAACCGACTCTCTTGCTCCTGGACGAACCAACCAATCACCTGGATATCAAGTATCAGCTAGACTTGTTGGCCATTGTGAAGGAGCTCAAGATAAATGTTCTAGCTGTCCTGCATGATATTCAACTTGCTTGTCGCTATTCGGATTATCTCTATCTGATGAAAGAGGGGGAAATCCTTTACCAAGGGACTCCAAAGGAGACCATCACCCCTGAGTCATTGCAAACTGTATACGGAGTTCAAAGTCAGGTGACTTGGACCGAGGATCAGCAAGCCATGATTCACTATTTATAAGAATGAAAAGGAAAACAAAATGAAAAAAACACTCAGTATTTTACTGGTAACAGTAGCTACCTTAACTTTGGCAGCTTGTGGTAACACTACTACAGAAAAAGCTACAACACAGTCTAGTACAGAAACAAGTCAAAAGGTCAGCGCAGAGACGACTTATCCACTGACGGTCAAAACCTATGACGCGAAAGGAAATGAAGTCGAACAAGTTTTTGACAAGGCACCTGAAAAAGTTATCACCAACAATCTTTCAACCACTGAAATCTTATTGGAGTTGGGGTTGAAGGATAAAATTGCTGGCATGCTCAATCCAGACAATGCTGTGACGGACAAATACAAGGACGCGATTGCGACGATTCCTCAAATTGGGGATAAAAAAACAGTCTCACAAGAGACAGTTCTTTCTTATGAGCCAGACGCTGTGATGGGTCGAAACATGATGTTTTCTGAAAAATCCTTGGGGACAGTTAGCACTTGGAATGAAAACAAAATCTCAGTCTATACACAAAAAGCTTCTCTCTCAACAATTCAGCAAGATTTGGGAAATATCGTAGAAGATGTCAAGAATCTGGGAATGATTTTTAATGTTCAGGACAAGGCCAATGAATACGCAGCCCAATTACAAGCTAAAATTGACGCTGTTAAGAAAGCAAATCCAGCAAGTCAAGGTGAAAAGAAAAAGGCTTTGATTATGGTTGCTTATAATGATCAAACCTTCGGTGCCTACAAGTCTGCTTTGCAAGAAAGTTTGCTGAACCAACTTGGCTATACAAACGTTGCTACAGGGACATCAGGCTTGACCTTGGAAAACCTCGTGTCAATGGATCCTGAGTTGATTATCTATGTAACTAGTGACCGTAATAAAAAATTGGATGCCAACGCAGTAGAGTTGATGAAGGTAAATGCTGTTTTGGAAGGTGTTCCTGCTATTAAGAATCAAAAAATCATGACTATCTCTTACGATGAGTTGATGGATTATGGTCCGGCAGTAATTGATTCCCTTGAGAAAATCAATGACTTTATCAATAAATAATGAGTTTGATTGGGAAGGAATCCAAGTCAAGGTCAGCCTGCCTTCAACCTATGATCCCAATCAAATCTATCCAGCGATTCTCTTGAATGATGGAAACTTGGATTTCCTATCCTCTCTTTCAGAATCTGTGATTTTAGTGGGCTTGACCTCTGAAAATCGCCTAGATGACTACACTCCATGGAAGGCAGCTGCTCTGAGAGATGGGGCTCTGGATTTTGGAGGTCAGGCAAATGCCTATCATGGTCATTTATTTGGAGGTCTTTTAGACAAGCTGAAGTCGCTTTATCGCCTGGACGAAACTCGCCTTGCTTATGGAGGGTATTCACTAGGTGGTTTGGCGGCAGTATACAGTCTTTTCAGCTTTGACAAGGTTTCCTGTGTCTTTTCGATCTGCGGTTCCTTTTGGTATCCTGATTTTGTGACTTACTGCAAGGAAGAAAAGGTGAAAAATTTGGACTGTTTGCTGTATTTACGGAATGGTCAAACAGAAGGAGCACACCATACTAATCGCTTGGCTCAAGCACCCGCCTATGCTGAGCAAATCCATACCAGTCTTCAGAAATGCTATCCGAAAGGCCAGTTTGTCTTTGATCCTTATGGGCACCATGAACAAGTGGATGAGCGATTTCTAGTCTTTTCTAGCTGGTTGGCCCAAAAATGGAAAATCAAATAAAAGAATTATCCCTTGGCAAAAGCCAAGGGATTGTTGTATTTTTTAACCAAGAACCTCTCTCTTCTTATCTGGATTCCAGACGAAGCTTGCGATAAAGCTAAAGATGATGGTTAAGATAGCAAGGATAATGGCAAGGATGAGGGCAGGAATGCGGATAAACCACCAGAGTGGGTTTGGTTTTTTATTATTGTGCCATTGTTTCGTTTCGTCGTCCAGACGTTGGAATTCTGCTTGGATACGATTGGCGACTGTTTCAATGCCTTCATCATTCATTTTCTTGATATCTGAAATATCAATAGGATTTCCAAAGTTCATATCGACACGCTCACGGCTAACCAAGCCCTTCAAAGTCATGGGACCTGTGTAGGTAACTGGCATGATACGGACCTTGGCCATTTTGGCAATCAGGGCTACGCCACCCTTGACATCGTTTGAGTGACGGCTACCACTTGGAAACATGATGAGAGAGCGGTCACTTTTTTTTAGGACATTGATAGGATATTTGATGGCAGAGGCGCTAGGATTTTCCCGGTCGATAGGAAAGGCGCCACACATACGAATCCACCAACCAAAGATACGGTTGGTAAAGAGTTCTTTTTTGGCCATAAAGATGAATTGTTTTGGCTTGGTCGCAAAGGCCATGTAAACAGGATCCCACCAGGTACGGTGAGGCGCAACTAAAATATAATTTTCATCTTGATTAGGAATTTTATCGGTATTATGATAGTGGGCATTGCCATTGATGGACCATAGGAGTAATACAACCAATCCACGTAAATAAGTATAAAACATGCGATCTCCTTCGATTATTTTCTTGTTATTATTATACCTTATCAAAGGAGGGCTGGCAAACTTTTCCCTTGACTAGGTCCATATTTGGGATGAGATTAGAATTCTTTTAGAAAAAATGATATGATAGAGTTTATGGATAAAAATAAGATTATGGGATTAACCCAAAGAGAAGTCAAGGAAAGACAGGCTAAGGGCTTGGTCAATGATTTTACTGCTTCGGCCAGTACCAGCACTTGGCAAATCGTTAAACGAAATGTCTTTACCCTTTTTAACGCTTTGAACTTTGCTATTGCTTTGGCACTAGCCTTTGTGCATGCTTGGAGCAATCTGGTCTTCTTTGCTGTTATCTGCTTTAACGCTTTTTCTGGAATTGTGACCGAGCTACGCGCCAAACACATGGTGGACAAGCTCAATCTCATGACCAAGGAAAAGGTCAAAACCATTCGTGATGGACAGGAAGTTGCCCTCAATCCTGAAGAATTGGTGCTAGGAGACGTCATTCGTTTGTCTGCTGGGGAGCAGATTCCCAGTGATGCCTTGGTTCTGGAAGGCTTTGCGGAAGTCAATGAAGCCATGTTGACGGGTGAGAGTGATTTGGTGCAAAAGGAAGTGGATGCCTTGCTTTTGTCTGGAAGTTTCTTGGCCAGTGGGTCAGTTTTAGCTCGTGTCCATCATGTAGGTGCAGACAACTATGCTGCCAAACTCATGTTGGAAGCTAAGACCGTTAAACCGATCAATTCACGTATCATGAAATCTCTGGACAGGTTAGCTGGTTTTACTGGGAAGATTATCATTCCCTTTGGTCTGGCTCTCTTGCTAGAAGCCTTGATGTTAAAAGGATTGCCTCTTAAGTCGTCCGTTGTCAATTCGTCAACAGCCCTTTTGGGGATGTTGCCCAAGGGAATTGCCCTTTTGACCATTACTTCGCTCTTGACTGCAGTGATTAAGCTAGGCTTGAAAAAGGTCTTGGTGCAGGAAATGTACTCTGTTGAGACCTTGGCGCGCGTGGATATGCTTTGTCTGGACAAGACGGGCACCATCACCCAAGGAAAGATGCAGGTGGAGGCTGTTATTCCTCTGACGGCAACTTATGGTGAAGAGACTATTGCCAGCATTTTGGCCAGCTACATAGCTCATAGTGAGGATAAAAATCCAACAGCCCAAGCCATTCGCCAGCGTTTCCAAGGTCAGGTAGCCTACCCTATGCTTTCGAATCTTCCTTTCTCAAGCGACCGCAAGTGGGGAGCCATGGAATTGGAAGGTCTGGGGACAGTTTTCTTAGGTGCGCCTGAGATGTTGCTGGACTCTGAAGTCCCAGAAGCCAGAGAGGCCTTGGAGAGAGGATCTCGTGTCTTGGTCTTAGCGCTCAGTCAAGAAAAACTTGACCATCACAAGCCACAAAAGCCATCTGATATTCAGGCTCTAGCCTTGCTGGAGATTTTGGACCCTATTCGAGAAGGAGCAGCTGAAACTCTAGACTATCTCCGTTCTCAGGAAGTGGGCCTCAAGATTATCTCTGGTGACAATCCAGTTACGGTATCCAGCATTGCTCAGAAGGCTGGCTTTGCGGACTATCACAGCTATGTAGATTGCTCAAAAATCACGGATGAGGAATTGATTGTCATTGCTGAAGAGACAGCTATTTTCGGACGTGTTTCCCCTCATCAAAAGAAACTCATCATCCAAACGCTGAAAAAAGCAGGCCATACAACAGCTATGACTGGGGATGGAGTTAATGATATCCTGGCTCTTCGTGAGGCGGATTGTTCTATCGTGATGGCTGAGGGAGACCCTGCGACTCGTCAGATTGCTAATCTAGTTCTCTTGAACTCAGACTTTAATGATGTTCCTGAGATTCTCTTTGAAGGTCGTCGCGTGGTTAATAACATTGCCCATATCGCACCGATTTTCTTGATAAAAACCATCTACTCTTTCTTACTCGCAGTCATCTGCATTGCCAGTGCTCTTCTAGGGCGGTCAGAGTGGATCTTGATTTTCCCCTTCATTCCAATTCAGATTACCATGATCGACCAGTTCGTGGAAGGTTTCCCACCATTCGTTCTGACTTTTGAGCGAAATATCAAACCTGTTGAACCAAACTTCCTCAGAAAATCAATGCTTCGTGCCCTACCAAGTGCTCTCATGGTCGTCTTCAGCGTCCTGTTTGTGAAACTATTTGGAAGTAGTCAAGGCTGGTCTGAGATAGAAATCTCAACCCTCCTCTATTATCTACTTGGGTCGATCGGTTTCTTATCCGTATTTAGAGCCTGCATGCCATTTACCC
This sequence comes from uncultured Streptococcus sp., assembly GCF_915066115.1. GTDB lineage: Bacteria > Bacillota > Bacilli > Lactobacillales > Streptococcaceae > Streptococcus. Next base: position 9,149 of record NZ_CAJZDT010000074.1, read on the forward strand.
TATGGCGTGTCCTCTTGATTGTTTGGTCAGTAGGTGGCTTCCTAGCTACAGCTCTCTTCCCAAGAATCCAAAAACTGCTTGAAATTTCGACATTAACAGGACAAACACTGCCTGTTTATGGAGTCATGATGTTAGTCTTTACCGTAATTTTCATCCTGACAAGTCGCTATCAAGCGAAAAAATAAAGAAAGGCTGCAATCTGTGGATTGCGGTTTTTTTAGGTGCAAGATTGCCAACTGAAATGTGGTATAATAAGAGGTAATAGAGTTTTGGAAAGAGAGAGAAGATGATTTCAAAGAGATTGGAATTAGTGGCTTCCTTTGTGCCACAGGGAGCCATTTTGCTAGATGTGGGAAGTGACCATGCTTATCTGCCTATCGACTTGGTCGAAAGAGGCCAAATCAAAAGTGCCATTGCGGGTGAGGTGGTGGAGGGCCCCTATCAGTCTGCTGTCAAAAATGTTGAGGCCCACGGCTTGGAAGAAAAAATCCAAGTCCGTTTAGCCAATGGCTCTGGCGGCTCTTTTGAGCCGACACCACA
>NZ_CAJZDT010000075.1:0-9260 GCF_915066115.1 uncultured Streptococcus sp.
TGTTAGTTTTTGGGACGCGTCCAGAAGCAATAAAAATGTGCCCCTTAGTGAATGAACTGAAGAAAAATGATTCGATCAAAACACTTGTGTGTGTAACTGGTCAACATAAAGAAATGTTAGAGCAGGTTTTAGATGTCTTTAAAGTTGTTCCTGATTATGATTTAGGAATTATGAAGGCAAATCAAACACTATTTACAATCACGACAAGTATTTTAGATAAAATTCAAGCAGTTTTAGAGCAGGAAAAACCAGATATTGTTCTTGTTCATGGGGATACTACAACCACTTTTGCGACAGCTTTAGCTGCATTTTACATGGGAATTAAAGTTGGACATGTAGAGGCAGGATTGAGAACTTATAATCTTCAAAGTCCATTTCCTGAAGAATTCAATCGTCAGACTACTTCAATTATTTCGGATTTCAATTTTGCTCCGACAGAAGTGGCTAAAGAGAATCTTCTAAAAGAGGGAAGAGAGAATATCTATGTTACTGGAAATACTGTTATTGATGCCTTGAAGACAACCGTTCAAGATCATTATGACCATCCTATTTTGGAGTGGGCTAAGGACAGTAAACTAATCATGCTGACAGCTCATCGACGTGAAAATCTTGGTCAACCCATGGAAAATATGTTTAACGCAGTTAATCGTATTCTGAATGAATTTGAAGATGTTAAAGTCGTATATCCTATTCACAAGAATCCTAAGGTTCGTGAGTTAGCAAGTAAGGTGTTTGGTGACAATGAACGTATGAAAATCATTGAACCTCTAGAAGTCATTGATTTCCATAATTTTATGAATCAAAGCTACATGATTTTAACAGATTCTGGTGGTGTACAAGAAGAAGCACCTTCTTTAGGTAAACCAGTATTGGTAATGCGTGATACAACAGAACGTCCAGAGGGAATTGCTGCAGGAACCTTGAAATTGGTAGGAACAGAAGAAGAAAATATTTATACTAATTTCAAACTGCTTCTAGAAGATGAAAGAGAGTACAGCAAGATGAGTAAAGCAAGTAATCCATATGGAGATGGAAAAGCTTGTGAGCGTATTGTTGATATCATTTTGGAAGGATTATCATAATGGATCAGATTTCTATTGTTGTACCAGTGTACAATGTTGAGAACTGTTTGAGTTATTGTGTAGAAAGTCTAAGACAACAAACATATAAAAATATTGAAATAATCCTAGTAGATGATGGTTCGACGGATAGTTCTGGAGAAATTTGTGACCAATATGCTCGAGAAGATGACAGAATAAAAGTTCTTCATATTGAAAATGGGGGCTTATCCAATGCCCGCAATACTGGGGTAAAAGAATCTTCAACAGATTGGATTGTTTTCATTGATTCAGACGATTATTATGACCATAGAGCCATTGAATATTTAGTAGAACTTAGAGATAAGTATAGAGTTGATCTTGTAGCAACTCCAGTGATTGAAGTTAGAAACTATGAAAATAGTGATTTCCTAGGAGATTTCAGAGAGAAATATTCTGGAAAATTAGATCGTAGAACAGCTTTAGAACAAATGTTTTATGGAAATTATGTTGGGACACATTCAGGTGGTAAACTATATAAGAAAGAAATCTTATTAAGGTTTCCATATCCTAATGGGATGTTGTATGAAGATTTAGCTCTTGCTTATGAGCACATTGCTTCCTGTGAAAATATTGCTGTTAGTGATCTAAATCTTTATAAATACTATCGAAGACCAGGAAGTATTGTAAATTCTAAGTATAGTGATCGTCTCTTAGATTTTTACAAGGCAATGGAATGGAATAGAAGTTATGTTGAACGAGACTATTCAGGTGATAGTGATATGAGAAGAGCCTTGAATGTTCGCTATGTTTTTAATGGTCTGCATATTGTACATGCTATGCTTAGTTCAGATATGTATGCTGAAGTTAATAAAATTAGAAAAGAATACATTCAATATTTCAAAGATGTTATTCCGAATTCAAATGTTACAAGGAAAAATAAATTGAAATATATATTGTTTCTCCTATCTGCAAAATTGTATAACACTATTCGAAATAAGATTGGATAATTTAAACAAACTTAGGTAAAAATATGAAAATAAAAATAAAATTATCAGAGTTATTATATTTTTCAGCTTTCTTTATTTGGTTGCTTTTTAATTTTATAGCTCAAACAAACTTAGTCTATAAATACCCTGAAATTTATCGTTTTCGAATAGTTGCTATGATAGTGTCTATTGTCATACTTCTGTTTAAACTACTATTAGAGGGACACTCGAGTAAGTTTCTGATATTCTTCTTTTCAGCTTTCTGCTTGGCTATCATTATTGGAATTTCAACACATAAACTTTTTGATGCTCTCACAATAATTTCAACAATCCTATTTATTATTTCTATAAACAATGTGAATTTTAGAAAAGTTTTGATTCTCTGGACAGTTTCGATTGTTCTCTTAATGATTTCTATATATGGTCTATTAAAGTTTGGCATTATTGAAAATACGCTGAGGGTTCAATTAGGAGGGCGATTCCGTTTTAGCCAAGGATACCAATATGTTACTCTCGGTGCTAATTATTTATTTCATCTGACATTGGTATATCTATATTTAAGAAAAAGTAAAATCAGATTATTAGAAATTCTAATGCTTGGAATACTTAATTATTATTTTTACGTTAATACTGATACGAAATCAGCTTTCTTTCTTTCAATTCTAGCATTAGTATTGGTGTACATATTTAAAAATAAAGTAGTTAGTCAAAAAATCCTGAATGCCATTGGTAAAATTACGTTGACTGCAGGGATTCTTATTCCTATCATTTTGACTTATTTTTATAACGCAAACAGTAAATTCTTTCAAATTTTAAACGTAGCTTTGACAGGAAGACTAAGTTTAGGACATAAGACCTTATCTTTATATGGCGTACATATGTTTGGTCAAAGAATTGATTGGGAATTGCAACAAAGGGCTACGTCTGTTTTTGATAATTATTTATACGTTGATTCATCTTTTGTAAATATTTTGTTGCATTATGGAGTGATTCTACTAGTTGTTATTTGGTATAGTTTTTATCAACTAAATAAAAGAGGACACTTTAATACAGTTGAGATGCTTGTTTTTATTGTATTGATACTTCACTCAATGTTTGATCCACAATTTTTTGAATTAATGTACAATCCATTATTATTATTGATGGGTATTTCTTGGAGTAAGTATAGGTATAATTATCAGGATGTTTAAAGTTCTTGTGTTATATGTATCCTTAGCTCTAAGTAGAGGTTAGTTAAGTTATTTATGTGTCAAAAAAAGTTTAATATATTTAACATCATCATTTTTGGGCAGATTAATTTTCGCCGTTTATAATAGTAGTTAAGTGAGGAATATGCCCCCCTATGAAGGTTCTTAAAAATTATGCATACAATCTTTCATATCAATTATTAGTAATTATTTTACCGATTATTACGACTCCATATGTTACCAGAGTATTTAGTTCTGATGATTTAGGAACTTATGGTTATTATAATTCTATTGTTACCTACTTTATCCTGTTGGCTACCTTGGGGGTAGCCAATTATGGTACAAAGGAAATTTCTGGTAATCGAAAAACAATTCGTAAAAATTTCTGGGGAATTTATACTTTACAACTTGGAGCAACCATCTTATCACTGACTCTCTATATTTTGCTTTGTCTCACTTTTTCGTTAATGCAAAACCCGGTAGCTTATATTTTAGGATTAAGTTTACTTTCTAAAGGTTTAGATATTTCTTGGCTATTCCAAGGTTTAGAGGATTTTCGAAAAATTACAGTCAGAAATATTACAGTGAAACTAGTTGGCGTCATTGCTATTTTTCTATTTATAAAATCAGCTAGCGACCTATATTTATATGTGTTCTTGCTTACCATTTTTGAATTGTTGGGACAATTAAGTATGTGGTTGCCGGCAAGAGAGTTTATTGGGAAACCGCACTTTGATTGGAAATATGCTAAGCAGCATTTGAAGCCAGTTGTCTTATTGTTTTTACCTCAGATTGCCATATCGCTCTATGTTACTTTGGATCGTACAATGCTAGGAGCTTTAGCTTCAACAAAAGATGTAGGAATCTATGATCAAGCATTGAAACTTGTCAATATTTTATTGACCCTAGTGACTTCATTGGGAAGTGTCATGTTACCACGAGTTTCAAATCTTTTATCATCAGGAAATCATAAAGCAGTTAATAAAATGCATGAGATGTCATTTCTGATTTATAATTTGGTTATTTTCCCCATTATGGCAGGTATGTTAATTATAAACGATGATTTTGTTAACTTTTTTCTGGGAAAAGATTTTCAAGATGCACGCTATGCAATAGCTATTATGATTCTAAGAATGTTCTTTATTGGTTGGACCAATATTATGGGGATTCAAATTTTGATTCCCCATAATAAAAATAGAGAGTTCATGCTTTCAACCACAATTCCTGCTATTGTTAGTGTCGGATTAAATCTTCTCTTGCTTCCAAAACTGGGCTATATAGGTGCAGCAATTGTATCTGTCTTAACAGAGTCGCTGGTTTGGGCTATACAGTTATTCTTTACTCGTTCTTATCTAAGAGATGTTCCGATTATAGGAACTATGATAAAAATTATGATTTCATCAGGATTGATGTATGGAATTCTGTTTTTTGTAAAAGACTTATTGAGTTTACCGTCTATGTTAAATGTAGGACTTTCTGCTATTTTGGGGGCAATAATTTATATCAGTTTGATTTTGATTTTTAAAGTTATAAATCTACGAGATATAAAACAACAGTTATTCAGAAATAAAGGGGTGTAATATGTATGATTATCTAATCGTTGGTGCTGGTTTGTCTGGAGCAATTTTTGCTTATGAAGCAACCAAGCGTGGAAAAAAAGTAAAAGTTATTGATAAACGTGACCACATTGGTGGAAATATCTACTGTGAGAATGTAGAAGGTGTTAATGTTCATAAATATGGTGCACATATCTTCCATACTTCTAATAAGAAAGTTTGGGATTATGTTAATCAATTTGCTGAGTTTAACAACTACATCAACTCGCCTGTAGCAAATTACAAGGGTAGCCTTTATAATCTACCTTTCAATATGAATACTTTCTATGCTATGTGGGGGACAAAAACTCCTCAAGAAGTCAAAGATAAGATTGCTGAGCAAACGGCTCACATGAAAGACGTTGAACCGAAAAACTTGGAAGAACAGGCTATCAAGTTGATCGGTCCAGATATTTATGAAAAGTTGATTAAAGGATATACTGAAAAGCAATGGGGACGTTCCGCGACTGACCTTCCGCCGTTTATCATCAAACGTCTACCAGTTCGTTTGACTTTTGATAATAACTACTTCAATGACCGTTACCAAGGTATTCCAATCGGTGGCTATAATGTCATTATCGAAAATATGCTGAAAGATGTTGAAGTAGAACTTGGAGTTGACTTTTTTGCCAATCGTCAGGAATTAGAAGCTTCTGCTGAAAAAGTTGTCTTTACAGGGATGATTGACCAATATTTCGATTATAAACATGGTGAGCTAGAATACCGTAGTCTTCGTTTTGAGCATGAAGTTCTAGATGAGGAAAATTATCAAGGAAATGCAGTTGTTAACTATACAGAACGTGAAATTCCTTATACTCGCATTATTGAGCATAAACATTTTGAGTACGGCACACAAGATAAAACGGTCATTACTCGTGAATACCCAGCAGATTGGAAACGTGGTGATGAACCTTATTATCCAATCAATGATGAGAGAAACAATGCCATGTTTGCTAAATATCAAGAAGAAGCAGCGCAGAATGATAAGGTCATTTTCTGCGGACGTTTGGCTGATTATAAATACTACGACATGCATGTGGTCATTGAACGTGCCCTAAATGTTGTAGAGGAAGAGTTTAAATAAGATAACGAAGGATAAAATTGATAGATGAAATATTATCTAAAAGAAGAATTTCTGAAGGATTCTGGTGCACGAAATGCGGGAAATAAGGCTCGAAACGATGTAGAAGAAATAGTAGTTCGTGAGGGCTATAGTCCTTTGTTATTGATGGTAGATGATTGGTATCAAATGGGGACTATTAGAGCCCAACGACATAAGGCCAAAGCCTTATCCAAAGCTATCTCTAAGTTGAAGGAAGGGGATCAGCTAATGATTCAATTTCCTATGCTTCATCATAGTTTCTTTACGACTCATTTAGTCAAAAGAATACAACGTAAAGGAGTGAAGGTTCACTTTATTATCCATGATTTAGAAGTTTTGCGCTATGCTAATTTGGATACAGTACCCTTGAAGCATAAAATTCGTGTTCATCTTCAAGAGTCAAGTCTTTTGAAACAAGCTGATGGTCTTATTGCTCATAATCCAGTTATGAAATCAGTGCTTGTTGATAAGGGGATTTCTGAGAAAAAAATAGTTAGTTTAGGCATTTTTGACTATCTGATCCCGAATTATAAGGATAAAGAAGATTTATCTAAGGAAGGGGCTATTATTGTAGCTGGAAATTTAGCTCAAGAAAAAGCAGGTTACTTATATGAGTTGCCTGCAAGACCGGCATATAACCTCTATGGTGTTGGTTTTGATGAGGCTAGAAAACTATCAAATGAAACCTATTTTGGTTCATTTCTTCCAGATGAACTACCGTCAGCGTTAGAAGGAAGCTTTGGTTTAGTTTGGGATGGTGATAGTTCTAAAACTTGTAGCGGCGTGTTTGGTGAGTATTTGAGATACAATAATTCCCACAAGGCCTCCCTTTATTTGGCTTCTGGTTTTCCTATTATTGTCTGGGGGCAATCTGCTTTGGCTAATTTCGTCTTAGAAAAAGAGTGTGGAATTAGTGTTGAGAGTTTACTTGACTTGGAAGAAGTATTAGACAATTTGTCTCAAGAAGAGTATCAGGATTTGGTAAAAAATGCTAAGGCCGTAGGTCAAAAAATTCGTGAGGGTTCTTATCTTCTTTCCGCATTGCAAGCCTTAAATGAATGAATCTAAAAATGACTTAAATAGATAGATGAGGGAGTTACTGAATTCCCTCTTTTCTTATAGTTAAAGAGAGATTAAAAAATGAAATAAGATTCGATAGTTGTCAGAAAATAACAACTATAAATGAAAATTCAGAAAAATATATTGACAATAGATTGCAAAGGGTCTATAATGGATAGAAAAACAAAGGAGAATACTATGAAAACAAGGAAAGTATTGGCTCTTGCGGGAGTCACTTTATTAGCAGCTGGTGTCTTAGCGGCTTGTTCTGGTGGTTCTGCTACTAAAGGTGAGCAGACTTTTGCATTTACCTACGAGACAGACCCAGATAATCTCAACTATTTGACAACCAGCAAGGCAGCTACTTCAAACATTACTAGTAACGTCATTGATGGATTGCTTGAAAATGACCGTTATGGGAATCTTGTTCCCTCTATGGCAGAGGACTGGTCAGTTTCTAAAGATGGTTTGACCTACACTTATAAGATTCGTCAGGATGCCAAGTGGTACACATCTGAAGGTGAAGAATATGCTCCTGTCAAGGCTCAAGACTTTGTAACAGGTCTTAAATATGCAACAGATAAGAAATCACAAGCTCTTTACTTGGTACAAGATTCAATCAAGGGTCTGGATGCTTATGCTAAAGGGGAAAATAAAGATTTTTCTCAAGTTGGAATTAAAGCCCTTGACGATCAAACAGTCCAATACACTTTGAACAAACCTGAAAGTTTTTGGAATTCTAAAACAACAATGGGTGTCTTGGCACCAGTTAATGAAGAGTTTTTGAACTCAAAAGGGGATGATTTTGCTAAAGCGACAGATCCAAGCAGTATCTTGTATAATGGTCCTTATTTGTTAAAATCTCTTGTGGCTAAATCTTCCGTTGAATTTGCAAAAAACCCTAGCTACTGGGATAAGGATAATGTTCATGTTGATAAGATAAAATTGTCATTCTGGGATGGTCAAGATACCAGCAAACCTGCAGAAAACTTTAAAGATGGTAGCCTTACAGCAGCCCGCCTCTATCCAACAAGTGCAAGTTTCGCAGAACTTGAAAAAACGATGAAGGACAATATTGTCTATACCCAACAAGACTCTACGACTTATCTAGTTGGTACAAATATTGACCGCCAGTCTTACAAATATACTTCTAAGACTAGTGACGAACAAAAGACCTCTACTAAAAAGGCTCTCTTAAACAAGGATTTCCGCCAAGCTATTGCTTTTGGTTTTGATCGTACGGCCTATGCTTCACAAGTGAACGGTGCCAGTGGTGCAAGCAAAATTTTGCGTAATCTTTTTGTACCACCAACATTTGTCCAAGCAGATGGGAAAAACTTTGGCGATATGGTCAAAGAAAAATTGGTGACTTATGGGGATGAATGGAAGGATGTGAACCTTGCTGATGCCCAAGATGGACTATATAATCCTGAAAAAGCCAAGGCAGAATTTGCTAAAGCTAAGTCAGCTCTACAAGCTGAGGGAGTACAATTCCCAATTCACCTAGATATGCCAGTTGACCAGACAGCAACTACAAAAGTTCAACGTGTACAGTCTTTCAAACAATCGGTTGAAGAAACCTTGGGTGCAGATAATGTCGTAATTGATATTCAACAACTACAAAAAGATGAAGTCTTGAATATTACCTACTTTGCTGAAACAGCAGCTGGGGAAGATTGGGATATTTCAGATAATGTTGGTTGGACTCCAGACTTTGCGGATCCATCTACTTACCTCGATATTATCAAACCATCAGTTGGTGAAAACACTAAAACCTACCTTGGCTTTGATTCTGGTACAGATAATGCTGCAGCTAAGAAGGTTGGTCTAAACGACTATGAGAAATTGGTAACTGAAGCTGGAAACGAGACAATAGATGTAGCAAAACGTTATGATAAGTATGCTGTAGCCCAAGCTTGGTTGACAGATAGTGCCTTGATTATTCCAACAACATCACTCACTGGTCGCCCAATCTTGTCTAAGATGGTACCATTTACGATGCCGTTTGCCTTCTCTGGTAACAAGGGGACAAGCGATCCGCTCCTTTACAAATACTTGGAACTTCAAGACAAGGCAGTCACTGTGGATGAATACCAAAAAGCTCAAGATAAATGGATGAAAGAGAAAGAAGAATCCAATAAAAAAGCGCAAGAAGAACTTGCAAAACATGTGAAATAGATTTTAATCATCTATAGAAGCTGATTGATAAAGGGTTTGGCATTCGATAGGAATGCTAAATCCTTTTTATTATGTGACAATTTTCCCCTTAATCTCAGAGTATGGTTTTGTCA
>NZ_CAJZDT010000076.1:0-9223 GCF_915066115.1 uncultured Streptococcus sp.
TGAGTTGCCGATTGCCTCTGCTCAAGTCAAGTCAGCCTTGATGTTTGCGGCCTTGCAGGCTCAGGGGGAATCCGTTATTCTTGAGAAAGAATGTACTCGTAACCACACCGAAGATATGTTGCAACAATTTGGTGGCCATTTAAGTGTGGATGGCAAGAAAATCACAGTCCAAGGGCCACAAAAATTGACAGGACAAAAGGTGATCGTGCCAGGAGATATTTCCAGTGCAGCCTTTTGGTTGGTCGCAGGTTTGATTGTTCCAAATTCTCGTGTAGTGCTGAAGAATGTTGGTATCAACGAAACACGTACTGGTATTATTGATGTCATTCGCGACATGGGTGGAAAATTGGAAATAACTGAAATCGATCCAGTCGCTAAATCTGCTACCTTAACTGTTGACTCTTCTGACTTGAAAGGAACAGAGATTGGTGGTGCCGTGATTCCACGTTTGATTGATGAATTGCCCATTATTGCTCTCCTAGCGACACAAGCCCAAGGTGTAACAGTCATTAAGGATGCTGAGGAGCTCAAGGTCAAGGAAACAGACCGCATTCAGGTAGTAGCAGACGCCTTAAATAGCATGGGAGCAGATATCACCCCTACAGCAGATGGGATGATTATCAAAGGCAAATCAGCCCTTCACGGTGCTAGAGTCAATACATTTGGTGATCACCGTATCGGCATGATGACAGCTATCGCAGCTCTTTTGGTAGCAGATGGAGAAGTGGAGCTTGACCGTGCAGAAGCCATCAATACCAGCTACCCTAGCTTCTTTGATGATTTGGAGAGCTTGATTCATGGCTAAGGTGTTATTAGGCTTTATGGGGGCTGGTAAATCGACTATTGCAAGAGGCTTGGAACCTAATTACCTTGATATGGATGCCCTGATTGAGAAACGCTTAGGTATGTCCATTGCGGATTTTTTCGCTGAAAAGGGAGAAGTGGCCTTTCGTCAGCTAGAATCAGAAGTCCTAGCTGAGTTACTACAAAGAGACCAAGTTGTGTCAACTGGTGGAGGAGTGGTTATTTCTGAACGAAATCGTGACTTGCTCAAGACTAATCCGGATAATATCTACCTGAAAGCAGATTTTGAAACCCTCTACCAACGCATAGCAGCTGATAAGGACAATCAGCGCCCGCTTTTTCTAAATAATAGTAAGGAAGAATTAGCAGCTATTTTCCAAGAAAGACAGGCCTGGTATGAGGAAGTGGCTAGTCGGATTTTGGATGTGACCAAGCTAAGCCCAGAGGAAATTATAGAGGAACTGAGATGAAAATTGCGTATCTAGGTCCCAAGGGATCATTTTCACACCACGTTGTGCAGACAGCTTTTCCTCATGAGGAATTGCAGGCTTTTGCCAATATTACAGATGTTATCAAAGCCTATGAACAAGGCTTGGTGGACTATTCTGTGGTGCCAGTTGAAAATTCTATCGAGGGTAGTGTTCATGAAACCTTGGACTACCTTTTTCATCAGGCTCGCATTCAAGCAGTAGCAGAAATCGTTCAACCCATTCATCAGCAATTGATGGTGGTTCCGGGTCATACTAAGATTGAAAAGATTTTTTCTCATCCACAGGCTTTGGCGCAAGGAAAGAAATTTATCGATGAAGAGTATCCAGATGCTCAAATCGAGGTGACTGCTAGTACAGCTTATGCGGCCCGTTTTATTTCCGAACATCCAGATCAGCCTTATGCAGCCATTGCACCAAGAAGTTCTGCTGAAGAATATAGCTTGGAACTGATTGCCGAGGATATTCAGGAAATGGAAGCCAATTTCACACGTTTCTGGGTTTTGGGAGCTGAAGGTGCAACCATTCCCTTGCAAGCACAAACTGAAAAAATGAGTTTGGCCTTGACCTTACCTGACAACCTTCCCGGTGCCCTCTACAAGGCTCTTTCGACCTTTGCTTGGAGAGGAATTGACCTGACAAAAATTGAAAGCCGTCCACTCAAGACAGCACTGGGAGAATACTTTTTCATTATCGATGTGGACTATGACGATAAGAATCTGGTCCACTTTGCCCAAAAAGAATTAGAAGCGATTGGAATCCAGTATAAAGTTCTGGGTGCCTATCCCATTTATCCAATATCAGACCATGGAAAGGATAGAAGATGAGTAAAGAAAATCCTTTAAGCCATCACGAGCAGTTACGTTATGACTATCTCTTTAAGAATATTCATTACCTCAATGAGCGAGAGAAAAAAGAGTTTGCATACCTGCAAGGTAAGTTAAATACGGCTAGCAGTAGTGAAGCTTCTCCAGAAATTCATAATGAAAATCACGATATGGAAGAGTCTTTCATGGAACCAATCAATCAGTCTCCTCTTCCATCTTATGGTAACCGTAGTCGTGCAAAAAAATACCAGAAAAGCCATTCTCAACCAAAGGTTAAGTCCAAAAAACGTAAGATTCGTTGGGGGCGCATTTTTGCTGGATTGCTTGCCCTTTTAGCCTGTGTCGGTTTTGGCATGATTTTTATGTTCCTAAAAGGCTATTCAAATGCTGATCCAAACAAACCTGCCAATGCAAAGGCAGCTCAAGTAGAAGTTTTTCATGGTCAAGATACCAAGGATGGGGTCAATATTTTGATTATGGGAACGGATGGACGGATTGGCCAAAACAGTGCTGAAACGAGAACGGACTCTATTATGGTTCTAAACGTTGGTGGCTCAGATAAGAAAATTAAGCTGGTCAGCTTCATGCGTGATAACTTAGTTTATATTGATGGATATAGTAAGATTATCAATGGAAAGAAACAAACAGATAACAAGTTAAATGTAGCCTATGAACTAGGGGAACAAGAAGGCCAAAAAGGGGCAGAAATGGTCCGAAAAGTTCTAAAGGACAATTTTGACTTGGACATTAAGTATTATGCCTTAGTAGACTTCCAGGCCTTCGCAACCGCTATTGACACTCTCTTCCCAGATGGGGTGACAATTGATGCCAAATTCTCAACCTTAGAAGGTCAACCTTTAACAGAAGCTACAGTCGGAGATGATTTACATGCGACTGAGACTGAGTCTCCAACCCAGACTATCAAAGTCGGGAAACAGCAGATGAATGGTTCGACCTTGCTCAACTATGCTCGTTTCCGCGATGACGATGAAGGTGATTACGGTCGTACCAAGAGACAACAGCAAGTGTTGACAGCTGTTCTGCAGCAACTCAAGGATCCAACCAAACTCTTTACTGGATCAGAAGCACTTGGTAAAGTATTTGGCATGACATCTACGAATATTCCTTATAGTTTCTTATTGACCAATGGCTTATCCTTCCTAGATGGAACGCAAAATGGCATTGAAAGATTAACAGTTCCAGAACTGGGTGATTGGGTGGATGCCTATGATGTCTATGGAGGACAGGCACTCTTAGTAGACCAAAATAAATATCAAACTAAACTTTCTCAGATGAGGATGAGATAAACTAATACAGGAAAAATCAAAGTTCGAATCACCAGTAAAATAGTGGTTTGAACTTTGATTTTTCTTAGTGTCTGATGGATTTTTCAGGCTTTTTTATGGTATAATAAAACGATATAACTCGTTATTGAACAGAAGAGGAGAGACATGAGTGATTTGAAAGCGATTCAGGCTCGTAGTCTGGAAATGGCTGAATATTTCGTCGCATTTTGTAAAGAACATGATTTGCTTTGTTATCTTTGTGGTGGAGGTGCTATTGGTGCCCTTCGAAACAAGGGTTTCATTCCTTGGGATGATGATCTAGATTTTTTTATGCCCCGTAAGGATTATGAGAAATTGGTAGAATTATGGCCTCGTTATGCAGATGAGCGTTATTTCTTGTCAAAGAGTAACAAGGATTTTGTAGACCGCAATCTTTTTATTACTATTCGTGACAAGGAAACTACCTGCATTAAACCTTACCAGCAAGATTTGGATTTGCCACATGGTTTGGCTTTGGATGTTTTGCCTTTAGATTATTATCCGAAAAATCCAGCTGAGCGGAAAAAACAGGTTCGTTGGGCCCTGATCTATTCTCTTTTTTGTGCGCAAACTGTTCCAGAAAAGCATGGCGCACTTATGAAATGGGGGAGTCGCATTTTACTGGGTGTGACACCAAAATCTCTTCGTTATCGCATTTGGAAAAAAGCTGAAAAAGAAATGACCAAGTACAGTCTGGCTGAGAGCGATGGAATCACGGAGTTATGCTCTGGTCCTGGCTACATGAGAAACAAGTACCCAATCGCATCCTTTGAAGATAATCTCTTCTTGCCATTTGAAGAGACAGAGATGCCCGTTCCAGTCGGCTATGATGCCTATCTCAGCACTGCTTTTGGTGATTATATGACACCTCCACCAGCAGACAAACAAGTACCGCATCATGACGCCATTATAGCAGATATGGACAAGAGCTACACAGAGTACAAGGGAGAATATGGTGGCTAAGAAAAAAATATTATTTTTTATGTGGTCTTTTTCTCTCGGAGGTGGAGCAGAGAAGATTTTATCTACCATTGTTTCAAATCTGGATCCAGAAAAGTATGATATTGATATTCTTGAAATGGAGCATTTTGACAAGGGATATGAATCTGTTCCGAAACATGTACGAATTTTAAAATCCCTTCAGGATTATCGCCAAGCCAGATGGTTACGAGCTCTTTTGTGGAGAATGAGAATTTATTTTCCAAGATTGACTCGGCGCTTGCTTGTGAAAGATGACTATGATGTTGAAGTTTCCTTTACAATTATGAATCCACCGCTTTTGTTTTCTAAAAGAAAAGAAGTCAAGAAGATATCTTGGATTCATGGAAGTATTGAAGAATTTCTTAAGGATAGCTCAAAAAGGGAATCACATAGACGCCAGTTGAATGCTGCGGATACCATTGTAGGAATTTCGAATAAAACCAGCAATTCTATCAAGGAAGTCTATCCAGATTATGCTTCAAAATTAGAGACGGTCTACAATGGTTATGATTTTAAGACTATTCTAGAAAAATCTCAAGAGAAGATCGATATCGAGATTGCTCCTCAAAGTATCTGTACCATTGGACGGATTGAGAAAAATAAGGGTTCTGACCGTGTAGTGGAAGTGATACGACTATTACACCAAGAGGGAAAACATTATCACCTTTACTTTATAGGTGCTGGTGACATGGAAGAGGAACTGAAAAAACGAGTCAAAGAGTATGGGCTCGAGGACTATGTACATTTCCTTGGTTATCAAAAAAATCCTTATCAGTATTTATCTCAGACGAAAGTTCTCTTGTCTATGTCTAAGCAAGAAGGGTTTCCTGGAGTGTATGTTGAGGCCTTGAGTCTGGGACTTCCTTTTGTCTCTACAGATGTTGGAGGGGCTGAGGAATTATCCCAAGAAGGTCGATTTGGACAAATCATTGAGAGCAATCAAGAGGCAGCTCAGGCAATTACGAACTACATGACATCTGCCTCAAACTTCGATGTCAATGAGGCTAGTCAATTTATTCAACAATTTACAATTGCCAAACAAATCGAACAAGTAGAAAAACTATTAGAGGAGTAGCATGGAAACTGCATTAATTAGTGTGATTGTGCCAGTCTATAATGTGGCGCAGTACCTAGAAAAATCGATAGCTTCCATTCAGAAGCAGACCTATCAAAATCTGGAAATCATTCTTGTCGATGATGGAGCAACGGATGAAAGTGGTCGCTTGTGTGATTCAATTGCTGAACTAGATGATAGAGTTTCAGTGCTTCATAAAAAGAATGAAGGCTTGTCACAAGCGCGAAATGATGGAATGAAGCAGGCTCATGGGGATTATCTGATTTTTATTGACTCAGATGATTATATTCATCCAGAAATGATTCAGAGTTTATATGAGCAATTAATTCAAGAAGATGCGGATGTTTCGAGCTGTGGTGTTATGAATGTCTATGCTAATGATGAAAGCCCACAGTCAGCCAATCAGGATGAGTATTTTGTCTGTGATTCTCAAACATTTCTAAAGGAATACCTCATAGGTGAAAAAATACCTGGAACGATTTGCAATAAGCTAATCAAGAGAGAAATCGCAATTGCCCTATCCTTTCCTAAAGGGTTGATTTATGAAGACGCCTATTATCATTTTGATTTAATCAAGTTGGCCAAGAAATATGTGGTTAATACCAAACCCTATTATTACTATTTCCATAGAGGGGATAGCATTACGACAAAACCGTATGCAGAGAAGGATTTAGCCTATATTGATATCTACCAAAAGTTTTACAATGAAGTTGTGAAAAACTATCCTGACTTGAAAGAGGTTGCTTTTTTCAGATTGGCCTATGCCCACTTCTTTATTCTGGATAAGATGTTGCTAGATGATCAGTATAAACAATTTGAAGCCTATTCTCAGATTCATCGTTTTTTAAAAGGCCATGCCTTTGCTATTGCTAGGAATCCAATTTTCCGTAAGGGGAGAAGAATTAGTGTTTTGGCTCTATTCATAAATATTTCCTTATACCGATTCTTATTACTAAAAAATATTGAAAAATCTAAAAAATTACATTAGAACGGGGGTGAGCAAGTGATTGATGGAAAACGATTATTATTTAGTTTGACCATAGTCAGTTATGCCTTGACGCTAGTAAGTGGAATTGTGTATCTGTTTAATAATAACAATGTTAGCTTGCTTTCTACTTTATTGTTCTTACTGGTTAGTAGCTTAATTGCTTGTTGGAATGATATCAAGTATTACTTAATCCATTTTATTTTCTTTTTAACTATTTTTGTATTTCTGGTATCAAGGCCGACCATTGATTATTTTAGGGATGGTGCTTTAGATACCTATCATCCCATAGCCTATCGCTTTGCTTTTATAGTCGTCATGGTTTCGATATTGGGATTGACCACAGGAGGACTTCTAGCTCGCTATTTTATAGCTAGAAAGAAAATACAAGTACCCAAGATAAGAAGTTCTCTAAAAGATGTTTACATCAAGCGGTTGCGCTTTGTATCGCTAGGAGTTTTTCTTCTAACCTATCCTTTCTATTTCATTCGGTTATTTGAACGGCTCCTGTATCGCTTGCAGACTTCCTACTATGCCTACTATGCAAACTTTGAAAGTAAACTGCCTTATTTTACCTATATCTTATCAACATTTACGGTCTATGCAATGTGTATGTATTTGGCAACCAAGCCAAAGAAATTGCAGGCAACAGCAGTGCTTGTCTCCTTTATTGCAGCTAATACTATTCATTTGGCAATCGGGACACGCAATCCCTTTATTTTAAGTATTTTATTTGCTTTCGTTTATTACTTTATGCGGGAGCAAACAGAAAAGGGAAAATGGATTGGATTTAAAGAAAAGTTAGCGATTTTTGTAGGTTCTCCTATTCTCATGTTAGCGATGGGAATACTCAATTATGTACGGGATAATGTCCAGGTTTCCCATACAGGTTTCTGGGATATCCTGCTTGACTTTATCTATAAACAAGGAACCAGTTTTGGTGTTTTGGCTAGAGGCTTTCTATTTAACAGTAGCCTCCCTTACCGAGATTTACGCAATTTTACTTTTGGTCCTGTTATTGATTATTTTGCAAGGGGAAGTTTAGGGGCCATTTTCGGAGGAAAAGCCTTTGAACATACAACCAATAGTGTGGAACTAGCTATTGATAGCAATAGTTATGCCCACAATCTATCCTATCTTGTCTTGAACAAGGAATACTTGAAAGGACATGGTATCGGAAGTAGCTATATTATGGAGTTGTATACCGACTATGGTATGATAGGAGTCTTTCTACTTAGTCTCTTGCTAGGTATGTTATTCATAGCCATGCTGCAAGTAGCCTATCGTTCAAGAACAATCCTATTTGCCTTGTCCCTACTCATCTTGAATAATCTATTCTTTATGCCAAGAAGTAGCTTTTCAGAAAGTTTCTTCAATTTATTTACAATGCAATTCTGGGGAATTGTTCTTGTGATTATATTTGTAGCGAAAATGCTTACAAAAGAGAACCAGTATCTACTAAACAAAGGAGAAAAAAATCATGTTTGAACATTATTCAGTAGCTGATTTGTTTGCAAATCTTTATAAAAAACGAAAAGCAAATATTCTAGCTCTCATCGCTTTATTTGCTCTCATTGCTGTACCATTTACAATTAAAGCAGTTAAGAATAAAAATACTGTCAAAGATACAACAAGTTATTCAACTTATATCAGCTATAAAATCACACCTCCAGAAGATTCAGCTAAAACAATTTTGAATCATCAAATTGGTGGTTATAGTGATTTCTACGGGAAATTGATTGATGGGAATTTGAATGGAGCTTATCTTTTCAATGATGTAGAGCCTAGTGAGTTGAAAAAAATTGCCAGTGAATTGGATACGACAGAGACAACCTTGAAAAATTCTACAAGTGACTATTGGTGGAAAAAATTGACTGTCTACTATATGATTGACGATGCAGGGGTTGGTGTGAAAATTTTGACACCAAGTAAAGATGCCAATGACTTGTTAGAGAAAAAGATTGATGCATTGGTTGATAAATTTAAAAATACCTATGCAAACGTGAAAATTGAAAAATTGGAAACCATCAATTCTAAAGAATTGAACGCAAACGGTGAGACAGCGCTTGGATTAAACGTCAAGAATCTGATCCTTCGTCTAGCTGTTATTGGAGTAGTTTGTGTGATTTTGGTTGTGATGGGAAATGTATTGGTTTATCTCTTTAACCCAACAATCAATAGAGCAGGTGATTTTTCTCAATATCAAATTGATTTTGTAACAGAGATTACAACAATTGCTAATCTAGCAGATATTCTATCATACAAAAATGCTGGACAAGAATTGACTATCGTTAGCTCAAATAAAGCTATTCTAGATAAATTAAAACAAAATCAAGAGACTTTAAAAGGAATGCATTTTGTAGATTTACAAGATGTACCATCTCTTTTAGAAAGAGATACAGTCCTTCTTGTTGAAGAGTACGGAGTAACTCGTTATAAGAAATTTGAACAAAGTCTTCAAATTCTTCGAAACTTAAATCGTTCTATCCTTGGTGTAGCAACCTTTAAATTATAAGCATTCTGATACATCGAATCTCTAAAGTTGGCGAAGAGTCGATTTTGAGGCTCCATAATATTTGTAGTGGGTACCCTCCATATAGATATTATGGAGTCTATTTTGTTGTGTTGTTAGAAGATAGTAGTCACTGAGAGTCCTCTAGTAAAGAATATCAACAAATCCGTTAGATTCTCAATTCAAAGATTACTTAAAAGTTAATTGAAAAGACTTCTATGAAAGA
>NZ_CAJZDT010000077.1:0-8909 GCF_915066115.1 uncultured Streptococcus sp.
GTGTGTAGTATTAGCGGGATGCTGACTTTATCATCGTGGATGAATTCTCCATGGTGGACACTTGGCTGGCCAATCAACTCTTCTCCAACATCTCTTCTAACAGTAAAATCCTCATCGTGGGCGACAGTGACCAGCTACCGTCTGTCAGTCCCGGTCAGGTTCTAGCTGACCTGCTTCATATTCCTTTGATTCCTCAGACTCGCTTGGAAAAAATTTACCGGCAAAGCGAAGAATCGACCATCGTCACCCTAGCTAGTCAGATTCGACAGGGCATCTTGCCAGCTGATTTCACCCAGAAAAAAGCAGACCGTTCCTACTTTGAAATTGCTAGCGGTCATATTCCTGCCACCATTGAGAAAATCTTAGGTGCTGCCCTCAGAAGTGGCATCCCTGCTCGTGATATCCAAGTGCTGGCTCCCATGTACCGAGGGACGGCAGGGATTGATGCCATCAACCAGCTCATGCAAGACCTCCTTAACCCACCACAAAAAGACCAACTCAGTTTTGAGGCTCCCCAGTGTCACTATCGCAAGGGCGACAAGGTCATTCACTTGGTTAACGATGCTGAAATCAATGTCTTTAATGGAGATTTGGGAGCCATCACAGACCTGATTCCTGGAAAATATACCGAATCGAAGCAAGACGAGATTGTCATTGATTTTGATGGTAATGAAGTCTCTTACCCCCGTAACGAATGGTACAAGATTCGCTTGGCCTATGCCATGAGTATCCATAAGTCTCAGGGAAGTGAGTTCCCTGTTGTCATCCTACCTATCACTAGTGCTAGTAGGCGTATGCTGGAGCGCAATCTCATCTACACAGCCATTACACGCGCCAAAAGCAAGCTTATCTTACTAGGCGAATTACAGGCCTTCGACTATGCTACTCAACATATCGGAACTGCCCGAAAAACCTATCTGATTGAACGCTTCAGTGATTTATTGGAGAATGTTGAAGAAAAGCAACCAGCTGTCTCTGAAACTGCCACATCAAGTGCCTCTGAACAATCCTATATTCTAACCGAAGAAAACTGGGATAGCATCCCCGCCATGATTGGGATTACAGACACAGACCTCAAAGAGATTTTTGGAAAATAGTGCATAAGAAAACCCACCTAATCAGGTGGGATTTTTGTTTATTAAGATTATTTAACTGTTGCTGTGCTTGTAATCAATTCAACAGCTTTTTTGATTGTGATATCGTGTTTCAACATATCAGCTGAAAGCAAGCTTTGTACTTGTGCAACTTCCATGTTGTAATCTGCAGCCAATTGCTCGATTTCTTTTTGGATTTCTTCTTCTGAAGCGTCAAATCCTTCAGCTTTGGCAACTGCTTCGATAACAAGGTTAGTCTTAGTACGTGACTCAGCTTCTGCTTCGTATTGTTTGTGAAGGTCTTCTTGAGTAGTTCCAGTGATTTGGAAGTACATGTCAGGATTGATACCTTGACGTTGCAAGTTTCCAAGGAATTCGTTTACTGAACGATGAACTTCTTCATGAATCATTTCTTCTGGAAGCTCTACGATTTCAGCGTTTTCTACAGCTTTATCAATTGCTGCACCTTCAACGGCATCTTTGTATGCTTCTTCTTTAGCTTCAGCCAATTCCTTGCGGTATTTTTCTTTCAATTCAGCAAGTGTTTCAACTTCTTCGTCAATGTCTTTTGCAAGCTCATCGTCAAGAGCTGGAACTTCTTTAGCTTTTACTTCGTGGATAGTTGTCACGAATTTAGCTTCTTTACCTGCAAGGTCTTCTGCTTGGTAGTCTTCTGGGAATGTTACAACTACATCAACAGTTTCGCCAGCTGAGTGACCTACCAATTGATCTTCGAAACCAGGGATGAATTGACCTGAACCAAGTCCAAGTGAGAAGTTTTCACCTTTTCCGCCGTCAAATTCAACACCATCGATAGAACCAACAAAGTCAATCACAACAGTATCACCGTTTTCAGCAGCAGCTTCTTTGATAACCAATTCAGCCAAGTTGTTGCGTTCGCGCTCGATACGCTCTTCAACGTCAGCGTCAGTTACTTCTTTTTCTACATCAACTGATACTTCAAGGTTTTTGTAGTCACCCAATTTTACTTCAGGTTTTGTCACGACTTCAGCTGTGATAACCCAGTCTTGACCTTTTTCCATTGAAGTTACGTCAATTTTTGGTTGAGCAACGACTTCAAGACCAGCTTCTTTTACAGCTGCTTCATAAGCGTTTGGCAAAAGAGCGTTCATAACGTCTTGGTAAAGTGACTCTTCACCAAATTTTTTGTCGAAGATAGGACGTGGAAGGTGACCTTTACGGAAACCTGGAACATTAAGAGATTTCTTCACTGAGTTGAAGACACGGTCCAATTCTGGTTTGATTTGGTCTTGAGAGATAGTAAAAGTCAAGACACCACGGTTTGTTTCTTTGTTTTCAAATGATACAGACATTCTGTCATTTCTCCTTAAAATTTTTTAAATACAGTCTATTATAACATAAACGAGCGACTTTTTTCAAGTAATGAATGCGCTTTTCAATGATACTAGAGGTACTTACTCGCTTCTTTTATACTAAGTTCAGCCATTTATCCAACATTATTTTATATAACTACTAAAACTCCTCATGCCCTACCAAATGGTGCTGAAAGGCATAGACTGCCGCCTGGGTACGATCGCTAACCTCAAGTTTGGCAAGAATGTTGGACACATGGGTTTTGACCGTCTTAAGAGAGATAAAGAGTTCATCTGCTATGCGCTGATTTTCGTAGCCCTTGGCAATGAGTTGAAGCACATCTCGCTCACGCGCAGTCAATTCTTCATGAAGTTCCATATGATTGCGGTGGTATTCGACCTTCTTGCTAACCTCTTGCTCAATGGCGAGCTCCCCAGCAGCCACCTTACGGACAGCGTGGAGCAGTTCATCTGCACTAGAAGTTTTGAGCATATAGCCCCGAGCACCTGCATTTAAAACAGGCATGATTTTTTCATTGTCCAAGTAAGAAGTCACAATTAAAATCTTGGCTTCAGGCCATTCTTTAAGGATAGCTAAGGTCGCTTCAATCCCATTCATCTCAGGCATGACAATATCCATGACAATGACATCTGGACGCAGTTCCAAGGCCAAATCAATCCCTTGAGACCCGTTTGCCGCCTCGCCCACAACTTCTACATCGTCTTGGAGGTCAAAGTAGCTTTTCAAGCCCAATCGGACCATTTCGTGGTCATCTACTAGTAAAATTTTCATCTTTACTCCTTTATCATTCCTCATCTAACAGGGGAATACGGATATCAACTGCCAGCCCTTGCTTGGGAGCTGTCAATAACTGAACCGTCCCTGCCATATCTTCAACCCGCTCCTTGATATTGCGGAGTCCATAACTCAAGTCATCTAAACTCGCTAACTGAAAACCAATTCCATTGTCCACCACCTTCAGTTGCAATTCAAAATCTGTCTGATAGAGATAGACATCCAGACAAGAGGCCTGGGCATGGCGGAGGGTATTGCTGATCAATTCTTGCAGAATACGGAAGATATGCTCCTCGATTTTCTTAGGCAATTTAGATACATTTTGCTTGAGACTGACCTTGAGATCACTCTTGTCCTCAAGCTCTTTTAAGAGAATTTGGATTCCTTCAACCAGACTCTTTTGCTCCAGTTCAACTGGTCGCAAATGCAAGAGTAAGACCCGCAAATCCTTCTGGGCTGTTTCTAAAATAGCTGTGACACTCTGCAACTGGGTCTGCATCTTTTCTCTATCCAATTTCAAAGCCTGCTGACTGACACCTGACAAAATCATGTGGGCCGCAAACAACTCCTGACTGACAGTATCGTGCAAATCCCGAGCAATCCGCTTTCGTTCTTTCTCGATGATTTCCTCTTCTTGGGCAAGACTTTGATTTTCAGCCTTTTGAAGAGCCTCTGTCAAGAGGTTAAGTTTGCCTGACAAGGACTTGAAACTGGCATCCAAATCTGGATCAGCAACCTGAACCACTTCTTTCCCTGACAACAAACGCTTGAGATTAACCTGCATTTTTCGTAAAGAAAGCTCTTCGACACCTCGCCAAAACAGGGCTAAAAGACAGGTCATGGACATGCTGAATACCAACAACAAAAAGACAAATTTTTCTGTTTTTTCGACATCGTGCAAGAAAATAGACCAGTCAAAGTCAAGGATGTCCAGCAAGCTGTGGGAGAAAAATAAGACAAACAGGATGGAGGTGAGAGCAATCATTACATAAGCTTGTTTTTTCATCCTCTGACCACCTCCACATCGCCAATCATAGTGGTCAAGAAAATCTTGACACTCTTGTTACTCTTGAGATAGTCTCTTGTTTCTTGATGGTAGTGTTCATTGCGGAGGGCTCGCTTGGGCTGATTGAAAAAAGTCAAATCCCCATAGAGACAGTTAACACTAAGACTGACTTCCACATCAACAGGTACAATGATTTTGGTCGTTCCTATCATCTTTCTGAGGATAATGACATTGTCATGATTGGTTAGAATTACCCTCTCCAAATGAATGGTGTCTTTACCCATAAGACGAAAGAGATTGATATCATCAAACTGGCAAGTCTGGTAACTTGAAAAATGATGGAGATTCCCAAACCAACGATTTTTCTCCTTCTTAACCGTCACTACCTCTTCAAACACCAAATTGGTCTGCTCCTTCTCCTGGTTCATCATCGGATAAAGAAGAAAGAGGCTGTATATAACCGCAACAAAAATAGCTAGAATCACAAAGGGATTGAGCATGACGATGAAAAAGAAGAGAATGGTTGCCGCCACTAACAGAAGGTTATTGCCCTCTTTTCCAGTGTAATAGCGAATCAAAAGCAAAAAGAGGAATAGAATCAGCAGAAAACGCGAAAAATGCTCTGATACCATCAAAATCAGAGCTCCCGTCAAAAGACAGGCCTCGATAAATAAAAAGATTTTAAATTTTCTCATACACATATCCTCTACCTTCTATTTTATCACAATTGGAAAAAGTCACCTCGGTCTGAAGATGGAAAAAAAGGCGGTGGTTACGCCTTTTTCATCTGATCATTTGCTTCTTTTAATTTTCCATATAGAAGATAGTCTACTTTTTGCAGATCTGCTATGGTGGTACAATTAAGGGCACACATAATCAAACGCAGATCTGCTTTCCAGCCTTGAACAATGGAAATCACCTCTTCGACTGTGTAGCTTTCCACCAATTCCAGAACGATTCGAGACAGTCCTACAGCCTTGGCACCAAAAACTAAACACTTAATCATATCCAGCGGATTGCGAACGCCTCCACTAACCAAGAGTTCAACCTTGTCTTTCCAGTCTTGGGCATTGATAAGGGCTTGCATGGTGGATTGCCCCCATTGATTGAGGTAATCACGCTGACCACTGCGACGGTTTTCGATATAGGCAAAGCTGGTACCACCACGACCTGACAGGTCAAAGGTTCGAATCCCTAGTTCATAGGCTCTTTCGATAGTCTTCACATCCATTCCAAAGCCCACTTCCTTTAGGACAATAGGAACGGGGATTTGCTTGCTATAGTCTGCTAGATGCGATTGCCAGCTTCTAAACTTCCTTTCTCCCTCGGGCATGAGTAATTCCTGCATAACATTGACATGCACTTGCAGTAGAAGAGGATCCATTTCTTCTACAGTCCGAAGTCCCAACTCAGCAGGCTTGTCCAATCCAATATTGGTTCCAAGAAGGAGATTTGGATGACTAGACTTGACAGAAAATGAATCATCTGTAGGATTCTTGAGGGCTGCGCTATAAGAACCCGTCACAAACAAAATCCCACAGGCATCTGCCACCTGAGCCAGCTTTTGATTGATTTCTTTACCTTTTTCGCTCCCACCTGTCATGGCATTGATATAAAAAGGAAAGTCCCACTTTCGACCAGCGAACTCTGTCGACAGATCAATCTCATCTAGATCGTAAAGAGGCAAGGAAGAATGAATCAACTCCACCTCATCAAAGCTGTTATAGGAACTTTTCTGCTCAAGAGCATAGCGGATGTGTTCATCCTTACGATTTATCGTCATGTCCCATCCTTTCTTGGTATAAGAGCTCAATCCCCAGATTGGCCCAACGATTTTTTAAGGTTTCAGTTGATTGCTCATCAAAACTCAAAGCAATACCACAGTCACCACCACCTGCACCGCTACTCTTGGCAACAGCCTGCAAATCTTGACTGGATTCTTTCAGCTGTCTAAGCGATGGAGTGTAAATATCTGCGCTCAAGGCTTCTAAAAGTTGACTGGCTACTGCTACTTGCTCGATAATTTTTTCTGCTTTTCCTTGTTCTAAAGCTTCTACCAAAGCAGTCACCGTTGCTTTTGAAGAAGTTAAAAATTTCTGATTGATGTTTTGCTTGATTTGCTTTACCATGTTACCAGATACGGCTACTTCCTTGGTCCACCCCACTAGGAAATCACATTCTAGGGCTGGTTTCACTTGTGAGATAGAAAAGCCCCAGTCACGCTCCAAAACTGTCGCCAAGTTTTCCACTTCCAACCAAGTTGCCACCTTTTGGCGATCAAATGACTGGTAGAGAACCAAATCCTCTGCCACAATACAGGCAAGGTCGCCCATGGAACCATTGTCTCCGCGCTTGAGCAAGACAGTACTGGACAGCTTGAACAAGAGATCCTGTTCAACAGAAAGATTATATAGAGCAAGCAGAGCCTTGATAACCAAGACAACGACACTACCGCTAGAACCCAGACCAAACTTTTTGCCTTCTCGTTCCATTTTGCCACGGATTTCTAGAGAAAAAGGTCTTAAAGTTTGACCTCGATAAGTCAGGAAATCTTCTACTAAAGCAATCGTTTCTTGAATCAAGCTATAGTCAGGATTTGGCGTCAAATCAACTGCGAAATCAAACATATCCGAGTAGATACGGTAACTATCAGAAAAAGCAATCTCGCCCTTCATATAGATGGGAATGGCCTTTATCAAGGCCAACTGCCCTGGCTCTAAAATAGCATATTCGCCTGCCCAATAGAGTTTTCCGCAAGTTTTAACAGCAATCATCTTGGCTCAAATCCTTTGTTTTTGAAACAATCAAGCGATAACGTTGACTGAAAATTTCAGATAGATGCTCCAAGTCTTTCTCCTGACAGAGGACCTTGACATTGGGACCAGCATCCATAGTAAAGTAGCAGGCCTCTCCTTGCTCGCGAAGTTGGCGGACAAAGTCCATCGCTTCATAGGACGCGTCCGTCAGATAAGAAAAGGCTGGTGATGCTGTCTTTGTCGTAGCGTGCATAGCCAGGGCATTTTCCTCCGTTAACTCCCCAACCTTGGCAAAGTCATTTTCCTTGAGATAAACCAGCATATCCTGATAGTCTTTCTCAGACTGACGGACCCAGTCATCAAAGGTCGTCGAGGTTTCCACACAGAGTTTCATCCCGTCACGACTAGAGATTGGTTTTTTCTTGTCCTCTAGCACCAACATAATCATAGCTAGTTTCAAGTCTGTCTCTACAGGGTAAATTTCCCCGCTATCCTTATCCCAGGCACCTAGCGGTCCATAGAAACTCCGAGAGGAAGAACCTGAGGCAAACTTAGCCTCCTGCGCCAACTGGCTCCGATTCAAACCAAGCTTGAAATAAGCATTACAAGCCTTAACCAAAGCGGACAAACCGCTAGAACTTGAGGACAAGCCCGCTGCGGTAGGCATATTGTTTTGAGTGTCGATACGAACAAAGCCCTCACCATCTGGACGGTAGCGGTCGATTATTTTGCTCATCTTGGCATGCTCAGCCTCATTTTGTAACTGACCATTGATATAAAAGGCATCGGCAGTCGCATCCGTCGGTAGCGACGACAAGGTCGTCTCCGTGTACATATTTTCCAAAGTCAGAGAGATACTGCTAGTGGCAGGTACCATCTCTTTTTCTTTTTTCTTTCCCCAGTATTTGATAATGGCAATATTTGCGTAGGAACGTACTGTTACAGGCTTTCGATCCATGTCTGAACAGCTCCTTTCTCTTCTAATCGTTTTGCTAGTTCTTGTGCTTGGTCCAGATTGGCTACCAAAGCGATAATACAGCCTCCTAGCCCACCACCACTCATCTTGGCACCTAGAGCACTGTGGCTCAGAGCCGTTTCAACGAGGGAATCTGCCTCAGGGCTACTGACACCAATTTCTTTTAAATGTAAATGCGCTTGACTGAGGATTTGTCCCAATCCCTCAGCATCTTTTTGTGAAATCGCATCTTCTGCTTGCTGAGTCAATTCTCCCAAGGCATGCAAAAACGGTAGGGCATCCTTCCCCTTACTTTGAACCACTTGGATGGCTTCACGAGTGTGACCATAAACGCCAGTATCAGCAATCACCAAATAGGCGGATAAGTCCATCTCAAGCTCTGCAAATCCTACGTTCTTGATAAAGCGAATAGGTTGGTCACTTAGACAGGTCTTAGCATCCAAACCACTAGGATTCATATGGGCAATCATCTCAGCCCGATTGACCAAGATTTCCAATACATCATGAGGCAGGTCGGCCTGATAGTAGTCAAAAACCGCACGAATAGCCGCTATGCTGATAGCAGCTGACGAACCCATTCCCCGTTTTTCAGGGATAGCCGAGTCAATCTCACAGCGAATGCAGGCTTCTTTGATATCAAAATACTCCAGCGAAGCATAAACTGCCATGGACAAGGTATCCTCCTCATAGAGACGCCAAGGACTCGCTGCAGGTACCACCTTACAAGTCACCTCCACCTCCAAAAGAGGCAAGGAAATAGCAGGATAGCCATAAACGACCGCATGCTCCCCTATTAAAATAATCTTACTATGTGCCTGACCGACACCAACCTTTTTTGTCATTTTTTCCTTTTGCTAGACGAAAAAGTCGTCCCATACTCAATGAAAATCAAAAAGCAAACTAGGAAGCTAGCCGCAGGCTGTACTTGAGTACGGTAAGGCGATGCT
>NZ_CAJZDT010000078.1:0-8795 GCF_915066115.1 uncultured Streptococcus sp.
TTTTTTGATACTTTCTATTCCGAAATGTTCAATCAATCTCATCATGTATCTTAGCCCAGAAACATCCACACTAATTCTTTTTGAAAGTTGCTTTAAGCTTTGACCTTGCTTTTTATGTTCATAGCTCTGAACTTTATCCTCATAAGTTATTTTCATAATAAAACACCCCAAAAGCTAGATTTTTCTGCTAACTTTCGGGGTGAGTTTAACAATAAAATGTTTTATTGTTAAGCTGATATATTCATAAGAACTATAAATCCTAAAATCCACATAATTACAGAAATTACAATACCTACGATACCAAGTATTTTTTCTGTTTTATAGTCCAGCTCAGACTCTTTTTGATGTGAATTAGCTAACACTAATCCAATAATTCCCAAAACAAGCCCTACCACTGGTAGTAGGAAACCAAGAACGATAGATAGGATACCTAAAACAAGGGAAGATTTCTTCTTTTCTTTCATATTATAAAACTCCTAAAATTATTACCACTAAATTATATCAAAAGAAATAGGTTTTGTCTATATAATACTATAAGTTTTTTATCATATTAATTATGGCAATCTCTCAAACTAAGTTCCACTTGTCTACCCAAAGCGGAACTTAGTTTGAGAATTTAGCTTATGTTAATTAGTCTTCACTTTTCCATTCCAAGAATCCAATCCATAAGAAAGGATATAAATCTCAGAGAAACCTTGCTTTTTCAGATAAAGTGCTGCATTTGTGACACGTTGCGCACGTTGATTTTCGTAAAGAAGGACAGGTTTCTCCTTACGAAGGGCTGCAAGACTAGTCTTCAACTGACTTGAAGGAATATTGCGTGCACCAAGGATATGTTTTCTGTGGAATTCAGCTGGCTCACGCAAATCAATCAATTGACCCGTACGAATCAAGGCTTCAAACTCCTCATTGTCTACGATTTTAGCCGCACGACGAATACGGAGATAGTTAAAGCCCATCCACGCCAACATTGCTAGTATAAGTGCCAACAAAATCCAAGTAACCATTAGTTCATTTCTCCATTTTTCTCAATATAATCCAATTCTACCTTGTGCTCTCTGCGAAGAACTGCTTCTGCCTCTAAATAGTCCAATTTATCCATCAACCCTGCATCGTAAATTCGAGAGAGCTCCAACTTCATCAGTTCAATATCATATAAGCGTTTTCCCATGTAAACGATAATACCAAATCGTTTGAGGAATTGCTGCACATCATAGAATGTTTTCATAAGACTCATTCTAGCAAAATTTTGTGTTTTTTTCAAGAAGAGACTCACACAATGCTCCTGATTTTCCTATCTTCTTTGGCGATTCTGACGCAAGTGTGGTACAATAAAAACATGAGAATTCAACAATTACACTATATTATCAAAATCGTCGAAACAGGCTCCATGAATGAGGCAGCCAAGCAACTCTTTATCACCCAACCAAGTCTTTCCAATGCTGTGAGAGATTTAGAAAATGAAATGGGTATTGAAATCTTTATCCGCAATCCCAAGGGTATCACCTTGACCCGTGATGGGATGGAGTTCCTCTCTTATGCCCGTCAAGTTGTCGAGCAAACTCAACTTCTGGAGGAACGCTATAAAAATCCTGTCGCCCACCGCGAACTCTTTAGCGTTTCCTCCCAGCACTATGCCTTTGTGGTCAATGCTTTCGTATCTTTGCTCAAGAAAAGTGATATGGAAAAATACGAGCTCTTCCTTCGTGAAACGCGGACTTGGGAGATTATCGATGACGTCAAGAACTTCCGTAGTGAGGTCGGTGTCCTATTTTTTAACAGCTACAACCGTGATGTTTTAACAAAAATGCTGGATGACAACCATCTGCTGGCTCACCATCTCTTCACAGCCCAGCCCCATATCTTTGTCAGCAAGACCAATCCTCTGGCCAAGAAAGACAAGGTGAAACTGGAAGATTTAGAAAACTTCCCTTACCTCAGCTATGACCAAGGAACTCATAACTCCTTCTACTTTTCAGAAGAGATTCTCTCGCAGGAATACCACAAAAAATCTATCGTAGTCAGCGACCGTGCTACCCTCTTTAATCTCTTGATTGGTTTGGATGGTTATACCATTGCGACAGGGATTTTGAACAGCAACCTCAACGGAGACAATATCGTTTCTATCCCACTTGATATTGATGATCCAATTGAACTGGTCTATATCCAGCATGAGAAAACCAGCCTATCTAAGATGGGCGAACGCTTTATCGACTATCTACTAGAAGAAGTTCAGTTTGATAGTTGAGAAATCAGCAAGATTTTATTATAATAAGCAAAAAAAAAAACAAAAGGAGTTTAATATGAAAAAGGTTTTACTTGCTAGTGCAGTTGCCTTATCTATTTTAGGATACACTCAAACAACTGCCCAAGCTCAAGAAAATAAAGCAGAGGTAGTACGAGAAAATGTGACAATTCCTCATTCAAGTACTTCAAAAATCGAAAACCAAGAAAAATCGAAAGAGAAGGTCGAAAAAACAGACAATTCTTCTAAAATTGATGATAAAGAAGAAAAAATAGAGAAAAAAATCCTGCTACAGAAGAGAAGAAGTCTGAAGTAAAAAAAGAAGAAAAAGTTGAAAAAGTCAAAGAAGGTTGGCAGGAAGAAAATAATAACTGGCGCTTTTACGAACACAACAAACCTGTTACCAACTGGAAAAAAATCCAAGGAAAGTGGTACTACTTCAATAAAGATGACCATCGACTAAGCAATACAACCTTTGATGGTTATGTTTTCAATAAAGATGGAGTGATGGCTGAAAACGGTTGGAACTTTATCAATGGAAAATGGTACTTCGCTAATTCTTCTGGAAAAATTTCTCAGAATAAATGGGAGAAAATTGGTGGTGCTTGGTATTACTTTGACAAAGATGGAATCATGCTTAGTAATACAACTTTTGATAACTATTTACTGACCAAAAGTGGAGCTATGACCACAAACGGCTGGGCAAAAATCGACCAAAATTGGTATTATGCCACATCCTCTGGAAAAATCTCTCAGGACAAGTGGGAGAAAGTCAATGGTTCTTGGTACTACTTTGATAAAAAGGGAATCATGTTGAGCTCAACTACATTTAAGGGCTACCTATTTAATAACAGTGGTGCTATGGCTGAAAATAGCTGGGTAAAAATTAAAGATAATTGGTTCTATGCGAACGCATCTGGAAAATTTGTCCAAAACAAATGGGAAAAAATCAGCGGTTCTTGGTATTCTTTTGCTCAAGATGGAGCTATGTTAGCCGATAAATGGTCGGGAAGCTATTATCTAAAAACCAATGGAGCCATGGCTGATAATGAATGGATATTTGATAAAAACTATAACAGCTGGTTCTTTTTGAAGCGTGGTGGAATGTATGCATCAAAAGAATGGATTGGAGCTTACTATCTCAAAGCTGGTGGTTATATGGCTAAAAAAGAGTGGATTTACGACGACACTTATAAGGCTCGCTACTACTTAGATGATAATGGACATTATGTTTCCGGAACTTACAAAATTGACGGTAAAGACCATCTATTCCACAAAAATGGTCAATGGATTTCTGAGGTCTCAAAAGAAGTTGGTTTTGTAAAAGGCCAATACAGTAGAACCATCTTTTTAGATCCTGGACATGGTGGAAGAGACTCAGGTGCATACTATTACAATGTCGCTGAAAAAGACCTCAACATGCAGGTGTATCGTAAATTACGCAAAAAGTTAGAAGAACTTGGCTACAAAGTTCTTACTTCACGTGATAGTGATATTGATGTAGATTTTGTTACAGAGCGTTCTCGTATGGTTAACAAGACTAACTCTGATATCTTTATTAGTATTCACTTCAATGCGACTGGCAGCGCGTACTCTAGAGCTAGTGGCATTCAAACCTATTCCTATAGTGATGATCCTGATTATCCAAGTAAAATCAACCCATACTGGCATAACCATCCTGACCGTATAAGTGAGAGCAAGCGCCTCGCAGCAGCTATCCACTCTTCATTGTTAGCTGAAACTGGTGCTAAAGATGCTGGTTTATTGGAAAGAAGCTTTGCCGTTCTTCGAGAAACTGCTAAACCAGCCGTCCTCCTAGAGCTTGGTTATATAGATAATTTCGCTGAAAATCAACAGATTCGAGATAGCCACTATCAAGATAAGCTTGTAGCAGGTATCGTGAAAGGAATTCAAAAATATTACGCTGGTAAGTAAAAAAGGGTCTCGAGAAACCTCGAGGCCTTTTCTATTTGTCTTCTTTTGTATCTTTATCAGGAAAGAGGTATCCAATACCAATGCAAGCTAGTACGCCCGCTCCAATTACCAAGCCACTTGAAATTGGCAAAAGGTCTAAAATTGCATTTGCAATGATAAAAGCAATAATTAAACACATCAGACTAGCCTTGTAGTCTTTTTTCAAAAAATTCTCTAGAGTGAAAAAGAGGAACAGACCAACCGGAATGAGTGACCAGAGGTTTACATCCAAACTTGGCCATCCAACAGAACCAAAATACAAAACCAAAGCTGAAACTAGCAAGAATCCAATACCTAATAATTTTTTCATTTTTATCTCCAATTGCTTTTTTATGAACTTGAGTTATCTGATAGTGACGCCTCACGTCCCTTACAAAAATCATTATAGCAGAGGTCAGTTTCAAGAACAAGTTCTTTTGCCTATCTGGTCTCTATATCAGTCTAAGTGGTTGAAGTGTTAAGATAAAAGAAAAGAAGCCCTAATAAGCTTCTTCATTCTAGCGATTGCAACAGTATTTCTGAACTAAAACAATCGAAAGTTAGATTCTAAACTAGTTTTTTCTAGTTATTATTTTTCTTTTCCTTAGATTCTAGAGAAGTTTTGATTGCTTCGCGTTCAGCCTGTAGTTGAGCTAAATGTTTCTCTTCTTCCTCAAGTTTACTAGTATCTGGTTTTACACGATAATAAACATCTTCTGGTCTCGACAACATCGCTTCATACTGCTGTCCTGCAAACAGTCTCTCCTCGTCATGATTGCTTTTATCTGTCAGTTTTCCATCATCACCAGGTTGCATGACAACTCCACTTGGTACGGCAACTACCACAAATCCTCCTGCGACAGAACCTTTAGTGTGTGCACTTAGACTTTCAACTTCTTTAAAGTTGGAATCTGAACTTCGATTTTTCAGATGAGAGTAACTATTGTCCAATTCAACAGTATATTCAAATTTTTGACCATCTCTAAAGCTAGTTATATAAATTTCACCAGACTCATTAATGACATATTCATTGCCCGACGGTGTACGCCATGTGCCTTTCAAACTAGATAAATCATTATTTCTTAATGCTTCAATATCCAGTTTCGGAACTGCAGTTTCTTCTTTTAGCTTGCTAACTACCTTCTCTGACTCAGAGACCTTGCTATCTAAACTGGTTAGCTGTTCCTTGAGTTTTTGAATCTCCTCTTCTTTCTTCTTCTCATTCTCAGACGCTTTCGAAGTATCTATCGCTTCTTTACTTGTGTTCTCTTTTTTAGCAACTGAAGAAATGGCTTCATTTGACTCTTTCTTTGCGTTAGGTGAGAATAAGAAGAGGCTTGCTAGGATTGCAACGACCAAGAGACTAATGGCAATGCCAATATAGACTTTTATTTTAAAAAACTTGCCCCTAATCTTAGATGGAGAAGTTCCTTTCACTACCTTCGATACAGTTGATTTCGGACCATTTCTCTCTTCAAAATGTTTCTTAGTCATAGTATTCCTCCCATTTTTCACTATATTTCACCTATATCTTAAACAAATTCGTAAGATTTGTCAGTATCCATGAATGGATGGATTTTCAAAAGAAAACCAATCAACTAACCCTTAAATATTGGCAGCAATAGAATCATCCATTAAACTCTATATCGAATTTATTAACATAAATTATACCATAATTTTTAAGAATTTTATATATTTTTATAGTCTAACTATGATAATGAAAAGGAGCTATCCTTTCATATTATTCACTTATATTATGTTTATAAAAAATCTAATAGGCATATTTACTTATCATATTTCATATAGCCTGTACTTCATCAAATAAATCTTGAGTTTTTACTACAATTGTAAAAGCACAGTTTTTAATATATAGTTCGATACTGTATTTTATGAAATTGGTAAAATCCAAAAAATCTTCCTATCTGTAATAAGAAGATTTTTTGTTATCTAAATGAAGGCCATTAATACATTCTAAGAGTTTATAATTGTCAATGTAAACTTAAGAATTAAGTATTAAATAGTAATTGTCAGCAAACTGTTTAACCATCACAGTATCTAACCTCAACACATAAACATCTTTTCTATAGATTTTGTCTTAATCTTGATCTTTTTTCTTCAATCCAAGAAGTGCTCCTACTATAAACAATATTCCAGCAATAAATGGTGTAAGAACTGCTCTAACTGTTCCGGCTTTTGGCAACCTGTCAGAATGGTTAGTATCCGACTTACTATCAATGTTAGTATGTTTATTAGCTATGTTCGCTTGTTTATTAAGATAGACTTCCTTCTTATTTTCAAAGTTTTTATCAAGAACTGTAGTTGTAACATCCTTAGTTGAATCAGATTTTTGTGAATGATTTGCTCTTTGTAAGTCCTCTCTTCTATGACTTTGATTTAATTGACTAGGATTTACCTGTGGGTTGTCTTTCTTTTTGGATACATCAAAAGTAGGTTTATTTTCCTCCTCCTTTTTCTCCTCTATTTTCTTGAATACAGGTTTTATAAGTGTATCTTTTGACACATTAATAACATAACCAGCATCTTTTTTCCCTTCGAAACCAGCAATTTCCCAACCATCAAATTGATAGCCTTCTTCTAATTCACCCTTATAGACAGGTAAAATGAAATCTTCTTCCGCCACTATCGTTGAACTCATTTCTTTTCCATTTTGAATGGTCACAGTTACCATCTGAGGTTTTAATTCACTTACCTCTCCCGTATCTTTGTTTAAAATGAATTCTTTTACGGTTGTATTTCTTGCAAAATCTTTTACAACTATCTTAATGTTTAGTGTCTTATCTGCTATTTGTTTAATATCAGCAAATGATTTATATTCTTTTCCATTTACATAAATATGTTGTTCTTGAATCTCACCATCGAATCCATTATTTCTTTTATCATTGATATTAAAGACTACAGATTTTCCCTTAGCATATTCGATACTAGTATTTCCCTTAGGATCAATGCTTACTTCAGGTTTTACATTATCATATAAAAATTGATAGTGTACTCCAACCGCTTTCGCATTCAAATCACTATAGCCAGTTTGAAGATAAACGTTTCCATCCATATCAGTTACCTTATCTGGGAATCCGTTTGCTTTATAGTCTTTCATCCCCCAGTCCATGATGTCACCATCTTTAACATTAAGCTTAATGTTAAAATCTCTAGTGTTATCAATGTGTAAATCTCCGTAGATTAAATAATTATCTACAACTGATTCATTAACTCTCAACTCCCAGTTAAAACCACCCTTATCAGAAATCTTACCTCTTAAATAGAATTCTGGATTTCGTACATAAATTTTATTAGATTTAGATGGATTAAAGTAGTTCTTGTCCATTGAAAGATTTACTGGTTTTGCATCAATAAATAACGTAGAGCCATCTTCTTTTATAGCTTCTACATTGGACTTATCCTCTCCAGTGTACTCTTTACCATCCTTACCAAATAATACCAGTTTAGAAGAATCTGTCACAAGATTTCCATCTTTATCGATTGCTTCCCCTTTATCATTCATTTTAAAGGTAAACACTTGATACCTTACAATGTTAAAGCCGTCCAAAGCCGACATTAATACTGATTGAGTACTTCTTCCATCTTCAACATTTCTACTATCAGCATAAATTATTTTTTCTGATAAGACTCTTAGATTAGGATTTGCCTTTTGGATTTTTGCAATATCTTCCTTGTCATAGACTCCATTCCCTTCTAACATATCCGTTTTTCCAGGATTATAGGTAGTCACTTTTAGTGCATAGCCTTTTCTTAGAATGATGTTATCCTTCAATAGATATTGTTGTTTTTCTGAATCAGCATAGATTTTACCAGATTCCATGTCTGTTAAATTGTTTGGTTTGTTTTTCGAAAGATCTCCTTCTCCTAATTCTATGACATTCCCATAACTTGATGCATAGGGATATTCCGTTTTAGTTTCCTTATTTTTTTCAGGCATTCTAATTTTAGTTTCAGCTTTTATCTGATCATCATCTTTAACAAAGAATCTCATATCTCCTGCAAAAGCTAATCCATCCACAATATCATTAATATTAGCGTATAAATCAAATGTCATCGTTTTTGAGTGAGAATCATACTTGGTCGTTTTGATTTCTATCGATTTATAGTTATTGCCATAATATACCTTGGCATTTTTAGAAACATTACTTATCTTTCCAAGAATTTCAAAGTGTCCATCTTTAGATGGGCTTAAAACACCATAAATTTTTGATTTGATTTCATCAAGTTTTTCAGTTTCATATTCTAAGGCACTACCATCGTCATAAGCAATGATATTTCCCTTATCATCGTATTTATAATCGTATTCCTCTGTTCTCTTACCAGTTTCACTTGTAAAGTCATCAACTTCTCTAAATTTCTTTTTAATGAGTTTCTTTAAGTCTTTGCTTTCAAAGTCTCTAATTGTTGAAATGGCTTTATTGATAGTAAAGCTAGATTTTTCTTCAATAGACTCTTCATTTCCTTGATGATGTTCTACCTCAGTTGTATCTTTTTTAAGAGTATCCTCTTTTCTATTTTCTAAATTTTTAAATTTAGATTCGACAATCTCGCCAAGCTTTTGGTATTTAGATGAATCTTG
>NZ_CAJZDT010000079.1:0-8774 GCF_915066115.1 uncultured Streptococcus sp.
AGTTTTGATATTCATTCAAAAAGATCTTGTTAACTTAGGTGTTTGGCAATAAGAATAAGAAGTCCTTTTCCTTAAAGGAAGAGGCTTTTTACTTGCTTTTCTGCTGCTTCCTCATTTGTCCTGAAGCGTTTTTTGTGTTAAAATGAATGGTATGAAAGCTAAGAAATTATGGATGACTGGCTTGACTGTGGCTGGTCTAAGTGCCCTCGCTTTGGGTGCCAAAAAAGCAGCAGATAACCACAAACTCATGAAGACTCAAGAAGAGTTGACCGCTATCGTGCGCGAACTTTTCTCAGATATGGGTGAGATTGCGACTCTCTATGTTCAAGTCTACGAAAGTAGCCTAGAGCGACTTGTCGGAGGAGTCATTTTCGAGGATGGTCGTCACTATACCTTTGTCTATGAAAATGAAGATCTGACCTATGAGGAGGAAGTCTTATGATACAACCAGCAAGTTTAGAAGAATTGGCATCTTTAGTAGAAAAAGATGGCAAGAAAGTCTTCCTTTTTGTGGCAGACTGGTGTGGCGATTGTCGTTACATCTATCCTGCCTTGCCAGAAATTGAGGAGACCAATCCAGAGTTCACCTTTATTCGAGTGGACCGAGACCAGTATATGGATTTGGCCAAACTCTGGGATGTGTACGGAATCCCTAGCCTTGTTGTTCTAGAAAAGGACAAGGAAATCGGCCGTTTTGTCAATCGCGACCGTAAAAGTAAACAACAAATTAATGACTTTTTAGCAGGATTGAAATAGGAGAAAAAGGAAACAATGATTTTTACATATAACAAAGAACATGTCGGCGATGTCCTTATGGTCATCGTTAAAAATAGCGGAGATGCTAAACTGGATGTGGAACGCAAAGGCAAGGTAGCCCGTGTTTTCCTTAAAGAGAATGGGGAAACAGTGGCTTGGAATATTTTCGAAGTTTCAAGTTTCTTTGAAATTGCAGAGCGCGGTCAAGTCTTTTTGACAGATGAGCAAGTCGCTCGTTTGAACCAAGAATTGCAGGCGGAAGGTTTTACAGAGGAAATTGTTAATGACAAGGAACCTAAGTTTGTTGTTGGTGAGATTGTCGAGATGGTAGCCCATCCTGATAGTGACCACCTCAACATCTGCCAAGTTGCAGTCGCAAGTGACAAGACAGTGCAAATCGTTGCAGGGGCTCCTAATGCGCGTGTTGGGTTGAAAACCATTGTGGCTCTTCCTGGAGCTATGATGCCAAAAGGCAATCTCATTTTCCCAGGCGAACTTCGTGGTGAAAAGAGTTTTGGCATGATGTGTAGCCCTCGTGAATTGCATCTGCCAAATGCTCCGCAAAAACGTGGTATTATTGAATTATCAGAAGACCAAGTTGTTGGAACTCCATTTGATGCAGCTAAACACTGGACTGCCTAAGAAATTGTCAGTATCTGATAGACCAGATAGAAGGAAATAAGATGGCAAAAAATGTAGTGATTACAGGGGCGACATCTGGAATTGGTGAAGCGATTTCGCGTGCTTATCTGGAGCAGGGGGAGAATGTCGTTCTAACAGGGCGACGGATAGACAGATTAGAGGCTCTCAAGTCAGAGTTTGCAGCAACCTATCCAAATCAAGTAGTTTGGACTTTTCCACTAGACGTGACGGATATGGCTATGGTGAAGACTGTCTGCTCTGATATTCTAGAAACGATAGGACAGATTGATATCTTGGTCAACAACGCCGGACTGGCTCTAGGTTTAGCACCTTATCAGGACTATGAAGAGTTGGATATGTTGACCATGTTGGATACCAATGTCAAGGGTTTGATGGCAGTTACTCGCTGTTTCTTGCCAGCAATGGTAAAAGCCAATCAAGGTCATATTATCAATATGGGGTCGACCGCAGGAATCTACGCCTATGCAGGTGCAGCAGTTTATTCAGCCACCAAGGCTGCAGTTAAGACTTTTTCAGATGGTCTGCGAATTGATACCATCGCAACGGATATCAAGGTGACAATCATTCAGCCTGGCATTGTCGAAACAGATTTCTCAACGGTACGTTTTCATGGAGACAAAGAGCGAGCTGCGTCCGTTTACCAAGGAATTGAAGCTTTGCAAGCTCAGGATATTGCAGATACAGTAGTCTATGTGACCAGTCAACCTCGCCGTATGCAGATTACAGATATGACCATTATGGCCAATCAACAGGCAACAGGTTTCATGGTTCATAAAAAATAAAAATTTTTCTCGAAAAGTTACAAATTTCTGTAACTTTTTTTGATTTCCTGCGAATAGATAAGTAGGAGGAAGAAAATATGTATAATAAAGTTATCATGATTGGACGTTTAACGTCTACACCAGAATTGCACAAAACCAACAATGACAAGTCAGTAGCTCGTGCAACTATTGCTGTAAACCGTCGTTACAAAGACCAAAATGGTGAACGTGAAACTGATTTTGTTAATATTGTCCTATGGGGCAGATTAGCAGAAACCTTGGCAAGCTACGCAACCAAAGGAAGTCTCATTTCCGTTGATGGGGAACTTCGTACACGTCGCTTTGAGAAAAATGGTCAAATGAACTATGTGACCGAAGTTCTTGTAACAGGATTCCAACTCTTGGAAAGTCGCGCCCAACGTGCCATGCGTGAAAATAATGCAGGCCAAGATTTGGCGGATTTGGTCTTAGAAGAGGAAGAATTACCATTTTAAACATTGAAAAGTCTGAGTTGGTCTCAGGCTTTTTATCTTGAGAAAGTCAGACTTTTTTCTTGACTATTTCTGACCAAGTGATACAATAGAATTATAAATTAGCACTCGGATATAAAGAGTGCTAATAGTATCTATCTCATCATGGAGGAAATCAGATGTTGAAACCATTAGGAGACCGTGTGGTCTTGAAAATCGAAGAAAAAGAACAAAATGTTGGAGGTTTTGTCCTCGCAGGTTCAGCCCAAGAAAAAACAAAAACAGCCCAAGTTGTAGCTACTGGACAAGGAGTTCGTACCTTGAATGGTGACTTGGTTGCACCAAGCGTTAAGACTGGCGACCGTGTCTTAGTTGAAGCCCACGCAGGTCTCGATGTAAAAGATGGCGATGCAAAGTACGTCATCGTTGGCGAAGCGAACATTTTGGCTATCATTGAAGAATAGAAGGAGAAAATAAGTATGTCAAAAGAAATTAAATTTTCATCTGATGCTCGTTCAGCTATGGTTCGTGGTGTCGATATCCTTGCAGACACTGTTAAAGTAACCTTAGGACCAAAAGGTCGTAACGTTGTGTTGGAAAAATCATTTGGCTCACCCTTGATTACCAATGACGGTGTAACTATTGCCAAAGAAATTGAATTAGAAGATCATTTTGAAAATATGGGTGCCAAATTGGTATCAGAAGTAGCTTCAAAAACAAATGATATTGCAGGTGACGGGACTACAACTGCAACTGTTTTGACCCAAGCAATCGTCCGCGAAGGAATCAAAAACGTCACAGCAGGTGCAAATCCAATCGGCATTCGTCGTGGGATTGAAACAGCAGTTACCGCAGCAGTAGAAGCCTTGAAAAATAATGCCATCCCTGTTGCCAACAAAGAAGCCATCGCTCAGGTTGCTGCTGTATCTTCTCGTTCTGAAAAAGTTGGTGAGTACATCTCTGAAGCCATAGAAAAAGTTGGCAAAGATGGAGTTATCACCATCGAAGAGTCACGTGGTATGGAAACAGAACTTGAAGTCGTAGAAGGAATGCAGTTTGACCGCGGTTATCTTTCACAGTACATGGTGACAGATAGCGAAAAAATGGTGGCTGACCTTGAAAATCCATACATTTTGATTACTGATAAGAAGATTTCAAATATCCAAGAAATCTTGCCACTTCTAGAAAGTATTCTCCAAAGCAATCGTCCACTCTTGATTGTTGCGGATGATGTGGATGGTGAAGCTCTTCCAACTCTTGTATTGAACAAGATTCGTGGAACCTTCAACGTAGTAGCCGTTAAGGCACCTGGTTTTGGTGACCGTCGCAAAGCCATGCTTGAAGACATTGCCATCTTGACAGGCGGAACAGTTGTCACAGAAGACCTTGGTCTTGAGTTGAAAGATGCGACAATTGAAGCTCTTGGTCAAGCAGCGAGAGTAACTGTGGACAAAGATAGCACTGTTATTGTAGAAGGTGCTGGAAATCCTGAAGCGATTTCTCACCGTGTTGCGGTTATCAAGTCTCAAATAGAAACTACAACATCTGAATTTGATCGTGAAAAATTACAAGAACGCTTGGCAAAATTGTCAGGTGGTGTCGCAGTAATCAAAGTCGGAGCTGCAACTGAAACTGAATTGAAAGAAATGAAACTCCGTATTGAAGATGCCCTTAACGCTACTCGTGCAGCTGTTGAAGAAGGAATCGTTGCAGGTGGTGGAACAGCCCTTGTAAATGTCATCCCAGCCGTAGCTGATTTGGAATTGACAGGAGATGAAGCGACAGGACGCAATATTGTTCTCCGTGCTTTGGAAGAACCTGTTCGTCAAATTGCCCACAATGCGGGATTCGAAGGCTCTATCGTTATCGATCGTTTGAAAAATGCTGAAGTTGGTACAGGATTCAACGCAGCAACTGGCGAATGGGTCAACATGATTGATCAAGGGATTATCGACCCAGTTAAAGTGAGTCGTTCAGCCCTACAAAATGCGGCATCTGTAGCCAGCTTGATTTTGACAACAGAAGCAGTCGTAGCAAATAAACCAGAACCAGTAGCCCCAGCTCCAGCAATGGATCCAAGCATGATGGGCGGCATGATGTAAAAATAACTTATAAAAAACACAGAAGGAGGGATGCATATTCCCTCCTTTAATGGTTTTCTATTCTAAATAGATTTGAGCTCTCCTAACTTATATGATAAAATAAGACTAGAAAAAGGAGAAGAACATGATCGATGTAGAAGAAATTCTGAGCAAGATGAACCCCAATCAGAAGATTAATTATGACCGTGTCATGCAGAAAATGGTACAAGTATGGGAGAAAAATGAGCAACGGCCAACCATTCTCATGCATGTTTGCTGCGCCCCTTGCAGTACCTATACACTAGAATATTTGACTAAGTATGCAGACGTGACCATCTATTTTGCCAATTCTAATATCCATCCCAAGGCAGAATACCATAAGCGGGCCTATGTCACCAAGAAATTTGTCAGTGATTTTAATGAGCGTACTGGAAATACGGTCCAGTACCTAGAAGCGCCTTATGAACCCAATGAATACCGTAAATTGGTCCGAGGATTGGAGGAAGAGCCTGAAGGTGGTGACCGTTGCAAGGTGTGCTTTGACTACCGTCTGGATAAAACAGCGCAAGTGGCTATGGATTTAGGCTTTGACTACTTCGGTTCGGCTTTAACCATCAGTCCTCATAAGAATTCTCAGACCATCAACAGCATCGGAATCGATGTGCAAAAGATTTATACCACCCACTATCTTCCCAGTGATTTCAAGAAAAATCAGGGCTATAAACGTTCAGTTGAGATGTGTGAGGAGTATGACATCTATCGTCAATGTTATTGTGGATGTGTCTATGCAGCTCAAGCCCAGAATATTGACCTGGTTCAAGTTAAGAAGGACGCCACAGCGTTCTTGATTGATAAGGATGTTGAGAAAGACTATTCTCACATCAAATTTACAGTGACAAAATTAGATATCTAAGGATAAGCCCAGCTGCAAAGCTGGGTTTTTATACTCTTCGAAAATCTCTTCAAACCGCGTCAACGTCGCCTTGCCGTATATATATGTGACTGACTTCGTCAGTCTTATCTATAACCTCAAAACAGTGTTTTGAGCAATCTGCGGCTAGTTTCCTAGTTTGGTCTTTGATTTCCATTGAGTATTAAAATAAAAAACCAGGGCTTTCACCCTAGTTTGACAACTTTACCGATTCTTTAGTTCTACATAGCGCTTGTACCAAATGTTTACATAGGCTTCTGAGAAAGGACCACGTCCATTGTTAATCCAATCAACAAGAATTTTGACATGTTCTTTTAAAATATAGTCCAAGTCATCAGAATAATTCATTTTGCGTTTGTGACGCTCATACTCCTCAACGTCCAAGAGACGTTTTTCCCCATCTGTAAAAATTTTAACATCCAAATCGTAATCAATATACTTCAGTGCTTCTTCATCCAGATAGTAGGGGCTAGCCATATTGCAATAGTAGGAAATTCCATTATCACGAATCATGGCAATGATATTAAACCAATATTTCTTGTGAAAGTAAACAATAGCCGGTTCTCGAGTGACCCAACGACGACCATCACTTTCGGTAACCAGTGTATGATCGTTGACACCAATAATGGCGTTTTCTGTTGTTTTTAGTACCATGGTGTCCCGCCAAGTTCGGTGGAGACTCCCATCATGCTTATAACTTTGAATTGTAATAAAGTCGCCTTCTTTTGGAAGCTTCATAACTAACCAACTTTCTACAATTTATAAGTTTATCGTTTACTATTGTACCATAAAATTACCTAAAATCTGTGAATTTTACATGAAAATATTAAAGATATTCTCTGAGAGCGCTTGCTATATCCGAAAAATCGTAGCCCTTTCGTGCTAAAACTTGGGTTAAACGCTGTTTAAGTTCGTATCCTTCATATTTTCGGGCATACTTGGCATATTGCTTATCAAGTTCCTTGAAGATGAGTTCCTGAGTCGTTTCTTGGTCAACTTGACTATCCAACTCGTCAAAGGCACTTTTAGCATCAGAGTAAGAGAATCCCTTATTGGTCAAGTTTTGGATAATCTTATCTTGCAAGGCACGAGCTGGAAGTTTACCTTCATATTTTTTCAATAGTTTATTAGCTACACGTTGAGCAACTTCCAAAAAATCAAATTCTTTCAGAATCTCTTCTATGGTAGATTTTGAAATTCCTTTTTGTGCTAATTTCTGAGTCAGTACATAAGGTCCCTTGTCTCCTGAAAGTTGATTGGCATTGATGACAGCATAAGCGTAATTGCTATCATTAATCCACTTATCTTCTTTAAGATTAGCAATGACTTGAGAAACTATTTTTTCATTAATATCATATTTTTTTAGATATTCTCTGACCTCTTTTTCAGTACGTGCTTTAAAGGATAGGTGGTAGAGGGCTAGATTCTTACCATAAGAAAATTGAGCAAAGTCCTGAATCTCCTTCAATTCCTCTTCGCTTATCACCTTATCTCTCGATAACATAAAACGTACAATTGTATCTTCAGTAATGTAGCATTTGTCACCATTATCAAGCTCCATCAGATAGAGTCTTTTTTTCTTTTCAAGTTTTGTGATTTTCATAGTTCTATTATAACTCAAAATGTGATAAGATAGGGGTATGAATCTGAAAGTGAAACAAAAAATACCATTAAAAATCAAGCGTATGGGAATTAATGGTGAGGGAATCGGCTTTTATCAAAAAACCTTGGTTTTTGT
This sequence comes from uncultured Streptococcus sp., assembly GCF_915066115.1. Taxonomy (GTDB): domain Bacteria; phylum Bacillota; class Bacilli; order Lactobacillales; family Streptococcaceae; genus Streptococcus. Next base: position 7,401 of record NZ_CAJZDT010000079.1, read on the forward strand.
ACCTGGAGCACTAAAAGGTGAAGATATATATTGTCAGATTACTTCTATTAAACGCAACTTTGTTGAAGCAAAATTACTAAAGGTCAACAAGAAATCAAAATTCCGAGTTGTGCCAGCTTGTACCATTTATAATGAATGCGGAGGATGCCAAATCATGCACCTGCATTATGATAAGCAGCTGGAGTTCAAGACGGACTTGCTTCATCAAGCGCTGAAAAAATTTGCCCCTGCAGGATATGAAAATTATGAAATCCTCCCAACTATTGGAATGCAGGAACCCAAGTACTACCGTGCTAAGTTACAATTTCAGACTCGAAAATTTAAGAATCAGGTCAAGGCAGGTCTGTATGCACAAAACTCTCATTATTTGGTAGAGTTGAAAGACTGCCTAGTACAAGATAAGGAAACCCAAGCGATTGCTAATCGCCTAGCAGAATTACTTACTTATCACCAGATTCCAATCACAGATGAGAGAAAAGTTCTAGGTGTTAGGACTATTATGGTTCGACGAGCAAGAAAGACTGGACAGGTTCAGATTATTATTGTTACAAACCGTCAGCTTAACTTAACTCAACTGGTAAAAGACTTAGTTAAAGATTTTGCAGAAGTTGTGACAGTAGCTGTGAATACAAATACAGCTAAAACAAGTGAGATATATGGTGAAAAGACAGAAATCATCTGGGGACAAGAGAGTATTCAAGAAGGTGTTCTCGATTATGAATTTTCACTATCCCCTCGAGCTTTCTATCAACTAAATCCTGAGCAAACAGAAGTACTTTATAACGAGGCAGTAAAAGCCTTGGATGTTACTAAAGAGGATCATTTAATTGATGCTTATTGTGGAGTTGGAACAATTGGATTTGCCTTCGCAAAGAAAGTAAAGACCCTCAGAGGTATGGATATTATTCCAGAAGCTATTGAAGATGCCAAGCGAAATGCTAAAAGAATGGGATTTGACAATACTCATTATGAAGCTGGAACAGCAGAAGAGATTATTCCTCGTTGGTACAAGGAAGGCTACCGAGCAGATGCTTTGATTGTTGACCCTCCACGTACAGGTCTGGATGACAAGTTATTAGATACAATTCTTACCTATGTACCAGAAAAAATGGTCTATATTTCTTGCAATGTTTCGACCTTAGCTCGTGATTTGGTGAGATTAGTAGAAGTCTATGATCTTCATTATATCCAGTCGGTCGATATGTTCCCACACACAGCTCGAACGGAAGCAGTTGTAAAATTAATTAAAAAAGTTTAAAAAAGATGTTGACAAAGTTAGAAAAGTCGGTATAATAGTAAGAGTTGAAAATAACAACTCTGGTCCGTTGGTCAAGGGGTTAAGACACCGCCTTTTCACGGCGGTAACACGGGTTC
>NZ_CAJZDT010000080.1:0-8445 GCF_915066115.1 uncultured Streptococcus sp.
TTAAATACCTTTTTCAGCCTATTAAAAAAATAGGAGTCCTCTACTGACCCCTATTTTATCATCTTATGCTTGATAACGTTTCACACCATCTAGGTAGGTTGCTACCAATTCCAAATCTTTATCTAATACGATAAAGTCTGCGTCGTAGCCTTCACGGATTTGACCACAGACATCATCAATGTGAACAGATTTAGCTGGGTTAAGGCTAGCCATCATGACCGCTTCGTGTGGATTTGCAATACCCCACTCGACTACATTTCTCATACCATCTTTAAGTTTGAGGATAGAACCTGCCAAATTACCAGTAGATTTGAGACGTGCAGTTCCATTTGCTACTACAACAGGGAATTCTCCCAACATATAGTCACCATCTTCAAGCCCACCAGCTGTCATACAGTCCGTAATAAGAGCGATGTTTTCTGTCCCCTTTTGCTTAAGTAAAATCTCACAAGCTTTTGGATCTACGTGATAACCATCACAAATCAATTCTGCGTAAGTATGTGGGAGCTCATACATAGCTCCTACCATACCTAGTTCGCGGTGTGTTAAACCACGCATCCCATTATAGGCATGTACCCAAACACTAGCTCCAGCATCAACTGCCTTCTTAGCTTGTTCAAATGTCGCATCTGAGTGTCCAAGTGCAACTGTCACACCTTCACCTGTAATAGTACGTACAAAATCTTCCACCCCATCACGTTCTGGTGCAATAGCGATTTTATTGAGCATCCCTTTTGCAGCATCCTGCCAAGAATGAAACTCCTCAACACCCGGGTCTCTCATATAAGTTGGATTTTGTGCCCCCTTAAAAGTTTCTGTGAAATATGGACCTTCATAATAAATTCCACGAATCTTAGCACCTGTAGCTTCTTTATAATGGTTTCCAAGATTTTCAGTGACTGCAAGCAATTGCTCATAAGTGGCTGTTAAAGTTGTGGGCAAGAAACTGGTAACACCGGTACTAAGAAGTCCTTCACTCATAGTATGCAATGTACCTTCAATGTTGTTGTCCATCACATCTACACCTGCATATCCATGAATATGAGTATCCACAAGACCTGGTGCAATGCTATAACCAGTATAGTCAAGAACCTCTGCTCCTTCAGGAATTTGATCCACATGTTTCCCAAACTTGCCCTCCACAAGTTCCAGGTAACCGCCACGACGAACTCCGTGTGGGTAGAAAAATTGATCCGCTTTAATATAGTTAGGCATAATGTTAACCTCCTTAAAAGATTGATTCTACAATTTATTATGTCAATTACATTATAAACCTTTCTTTTTTATTTGTAAATGGTATAGACCTATTTTCTAGAGATATTTTAAAAGAGCTGGATTTCTCCAACTCTTCTCTTTTTAATACAAGTTATTTTGATTTAACTGGCTTGTCTTGAGCTGTTTGCAAGGCTGTAGCAATGGTATCTGCATACAATTTAGCTCCTGCTTCAATCTTACTATTGTCACTTCCAAAATGGACTTGGTCTGTTCCAGTCCAGATCTCTGGATGCTCTTTCGCAACTTGGTTCCAATCTGCTATCGTGATGTAAGGAGTCTTCTCTGCCAATTCTCTCATATAGGCAGCCTCTTTCTCAACGATTGCATAGGTCTCTTTTGTCTTATCTCCCTCATAAGGAGTCACCAAAACCATATGGTGGCCCTTAGGAAGATTTTTTACGATACTATCCCAGTCTTCCTTGTAATTTTCAGGATTATTTACCCCAGTTGCAATAACCACCATCTTTGGTAGAAATTTATTCTGGCTATTGTTGAGCATGATTTCGTTGGCGGTCTTGGTTGTTCTGCTGACTTGTGCATTAATCTGTGCTCCAGGAAGGGCTGTCTGCAAGGCTGTATTAGCTCTTAGTGCTACCGAATCACCAATTAACATAGTGCCATCAGCAATTCCTAAACTATCAGCTTCTGCTCGTTCTGTCATCACCTTGGTCTGGCTAATATTTGTTGCAGCTTGCTTCAAGCCATTGACAGTTAAGTCTGTCTCAAAAGCTCCCACTTGTGGTGCCAGCAAAGTTACTAAGAAGACAATGAAGGCCAAGATTCCAGTACTTGCTGCAAGGATTGTGTGAATATGAGGCAGGGGACGAAAGGCTTGTATAATAGGTGTGTTCTTTCCCGCAATCCAAGGTTCCAGCACATAAAATGACAGGCTGGCAAATCCATAAGAAAAAATCAAAGTCAGTAACACAGCAAGAAGATTTGATGTCAACTGTGAGAAAATAATGTAGAAAGGCCAATGGAAAAGATAAACCGCATAGCTAGTATCTGCTAAAAAGCTGATAATCTTTGGCTCCTGCATGTTAGGAGTCTTTTCATGTAAGACACGCGCCGCCAGAATCATAGCAAGGGCTGCAAGGCTGGCAAGCAAGAAGCCCATAAGATAGGCAAAGAGATAGGTAAATTTGACAAAGAAGGTCAAAATGAGTAAGAATCCAAAACCTCCCCCAAAAACCAAAAGGGTCTTGCGTAAATCCCAGATTTTATCCAACTGCTTGACGAGGGAAGTCGTCTGACGAACGCCTACAATCGTTGCTAGGATACTTCCCAAAAAGAATGGATAGACATGAGTTAAACTGGAGAAGTAAACAGAGGAATAAGAGGTCACTAGAAAACTACCAATAAACATGGAGAAGAAGCTGATTAAAAAGGCAGCAGCTGATAAGAGAAAAACCATCCCCTTCAATTGACCATTTGATTTAGCCTGTTTGGATAAGAACCAAACTGCCAATCCCCAGAGGATATAGTAGTGAACCTCAACGGCCAAGCTCCAATTATGAACAAACAAGTGAGGAATGAACTGTGATTCATAACTCCCACCTGTTAGAAGTTCATAGAAGTTAGTCATAAAGCCTAAGACACCCGCAATCTGACCGCCAATTCCAGCTACATAGTCTTGACGAACCAAGAAAGTAAAGGGCATGGTCACCAAGACCATCAAAACCACAGGTGGCACAATCCGATAAAAGCGTCTTCTAAAAAATCCAAGCAAATCAATTTCATGATTTTTAGAAAATTCTTCGATGAGTAGAGCCGTGATCAAGAAACCTGAAAATGTGAAAAAGACATCTACCCCGAAAAATCCTCCTGGAAAGATGGTCTGAAAGAAGTGATACAAGAGTACCAAAAGTAAACCTGTAATCCTAATCAAGGAAAACCATTTAATGCGCATACGAGTTTATTCTTCCTTTCATTGTACACTTTATTCTATCAAAAAAAGAAGAAAAATCCTAAGAGAAAACTTAGGATTTTTAGCTTATATCAATTCCAGTTTAAAAATTACGCCCTGATTTATTATAGCCATATTTTTCAACAAAATACTCACGGAACTCCAAGAGATTGTCATCCATAATGGCTTGTCGCACTTGCTTCATCAGGTTAAGCAAGAAGTAAAGATTGTGATAGCTAGTCAAGCGAATACCAAAGGTTTCATCAGCCTTGAGCAGGTGACGAAGGTAGGCGCGTGTATAGTTCTTACATGTGTAGCAATCACACTCAGGATCCAGTGGTGTAAAGTCCTCAGCAAACTGGGCATTTTTGACAACCAAACGTCCCTGACTGGTCATACAAGTCCCATTACGAGCGATACGAGTCGGCAAGACACAGTCAAACATATCTACACCACGAATCACCCCATCAATCAAGCTATCTGGCGCTCCCACACCCATCAAATAGCGAGGTTTATTTTCAGGTAGCAGTTGGGTTGTGAAGTCCAAGACGGCATTCATCTCTTCGTGGGTTTCTCCAACTGCTAAACCACCAATAGAGTAGCCTGGGAAATCCATGCTGACAAGGTCGTGAGCCGATTGACGGCGAAGATCTTCAAATCCAGCCCCCTGCACAATCCCAAATAACCCTTGGTCATGCGGACGACGGTGAGCCTTCAAACCACGCTCAGCCCAACGGCTGGTACGCTCGATTGATTTCTTAACGTAGTCGTAAGGTTGATAAAACTGAGGACATTCGTCAAAGGACATCATGATGTCTGAGCCCAAATTATTCTGAATAGAAATGGCTTTTTCTGGGGACAAGAACATCTTAGAACCATTGAGATGGTTTTTAAAGGTTACTCCTTCTTCTGTGATATTACGGCTATCTGCTAAGGAATAAACCTGAAAACCACCACTATCTGTCAAGATAGGCTGGTCCCAATTCATGAACTTGTGGAGACCACCTGCGCGTGCGATGAGTTCATCTCCAGGACGAAGCCAGAGATGATAGGTGTTTGACAGGATAATTCCCGAACCCATCTCCTTCAATTCTTCAGGCGACTGAGTTTTGACAGTGGCTTGTGTCCCAACTGGCATAAACATAGGTGTTGGGAAGGTACCGTGGGGAGTGATGATTTCTCCCAGACGAGCTCCTGTGTGTTTTTCTTTCTTAATCAAACGATATTTGATTGGTGAATCTGACATTTTTTACCTCCGAAGCTGGGAAAGACAGTCCCAGTTCATACTTTGTGCCCAAGGGCATACTGTATGATTTTATCAAAAAAAGTAGGAACTGTCACGAACTATGGTATAATGAGAGAATGAAATACCCAAAAATTGATTTAAAAACCGTTCGTCTGCAAGCCAGACAATTTCAGGCTGAAAATCCCCGTCTCTTTCTCGTCTATCTCTTACCTAGTATACTGGTCATCTTGTCTGGCTTCCTCAATCCCTTAGAGCGCATCAACGAGAGTGTTTTAGAACAACCCTTTTTAAGCGTGTTTGGCCATGTATTCCAAGCCTACCTTTTTCCTCTATTAGTCTCCTTTATCGGAACAATACTTCTAACCAGTTCCGTCTATACAACGCTGAAACTCATCAAGAGTCCCGATACAGAACTATCCATCAAAAATAGTCTCACTCTCTTTAATGAAGAGCACTTTTCACAAACCTTTTTGACTCTCCTTCTCAAACGTTTCTATCTCTTCTTATGGAGCATTCCTAGTTTGCTTGGAATTTACTTCCTTTTTTACAGTAGCTTTCTTGCAAAGAAATTCATTGCCCTTCATCCTGAGTTTCCCAATCTGGATCTCACGTCAATTGAAACCGAGCGCTTCCTCATGACCTTTGGGCTTTACTTCCTAGCAAGTATCCTCTTGATGATCATAGGAAATAGTCTCTATATTCCACAATACTATGCCTATTCACAGGTAGAATTGCTCCTCTGTGACACTCTAGACTTGGGCCAAGCCAAACCAGGACAAATCCTTAAAACCAGCCGTTTCCTGATGAAAGGTTATAAGTTTCAGCGCTTTGTTCTAGACTTACAACTCCTTCCTTGGTACTTCCTCAATTGGATTACCTTTGGAATTGCTAGTTTCTCACTCCTACCCTACATTCAAATCAATAAAATAATTTTTTACCGAGCAGTACTAGCTCGAAAACGTCCAAAAGCTTGAAGGTTTTCCCTCAAGCTTTTTTCTATCAATGAGTTTCTCCGCCTACCAACTTGAGATCCTGATCTCCATGTTCTATCATGGCGCCGATTGCCGCTTCTATCCCTCGCCGAATATCCACTAAACTCATAGCTGGAGTAGTCGGTCGATTCACCACCTGTTCCATCATATAAGGAATATGCATAAACCCTGCCTTAACATGTGGGAATTTCTTTTCGACCAAATAGAGGGCCTGATACATTAAATGATTGCAGACAAAAGTCCCTGCCGTATTGGAAACAGAGGCCGGCAAGCCCTCTTTTTTTATAGCTTGAACCATCGCTTTAATCGGTAGACTACTAAAGTAGGCCGGAGCACCGTCTAGGCGAATAGGAAGGTCAATCGGTTGATTGCCTTCATTATCAGGAATCCGAGCATCATCTTGATTAATAGCTACTCTCTCAGGTGTCAAGCTGGTTCTTCCACCTGCTTGACCGATACAAAGGACAAAGTCAGGTTGATAACGGTCCATCTCTTCTTCCAATACTTGGGCCGATTTGTGAAAGACTGTTGGCACTTCTAGACAACGGACCTCAGCACCATGGATTTCAGCTGGTAAACCTTTAATAGCCTCCAAGGCTGGATTGACCTTTTCCCCTCCAAAGGGCTCAAAGCCTGTCACTAATACTTTCATTTCTAACTCCTCAAAACTAATTCAATGAGACTTTTTTCTTAAAAACAAGTATAACATATTTCTCTTCTTCTGGAGCGAAAAGGACTAGAGAGGATCAGACCGGCATTAAAGTTTATTTAAAGAGTAAAATACTAATCAAGGCCAAAATAGCTGGTCCACCTTGCTTCAAAATAATTTTCTTATCCGCTGTTAGAGAGCCATAAGCCGCAGCACCAATCACAAATAAAACAAAAATAGTCACAATTTCTAAATTCTGTGAGAAATAAATCCCATACAGGAGAAAGACTCCTAACAGAGCATTATAAATCCCTTGATTTTTAAACAATGAACTTACTGACGGACGAGCCAATTCTTCCTTGTCCATGTTAAAGACTCGACTGGTTGCATCTGATTGCGTTGCAACACTTTCCAAATAAAAAATGTAAAAATGCTCCAAAGCAACGATTGTTGCTAAAATGATTGTAATAATTGACATCTATTTCTCCTTAAATTTCTATATTTTCAATGCCCAAAACCAATTTATTTACTAAACGGCTGAGTTCTGTTCTTTCAGACTCTGTTAAGATACTTTCCATCGCTTCTTTAACCTTGATATGCTGCAGAGGGGGATTCACTACTAACTGCTCCTTGGCATACTTCGTAGCCTCTACCAACACTTCCCGCTGATTTTCAGGATTACGATGACGCTCCACCAAATCTTCCTTTTCCAGAATTTTGAAATGTCGGGTCAAAGCAGCCTGATCAATCTTCAAACACTCCTGAACCGCCATTTGGTTACAAGGGGAATTCTTCATCAAAAACAGTAAAATCTGATACCGTGTCAAACTAATCCCAAGTCTTTTTTCAAATAAGTGCGTACTAGCTTGCTCAGACAAGCGGAGTTGATAAAGTAAATTTTGAATCTCTAACATTTCTTTTCTCTTTTTCTTGATTTATCAATAGTTGACTAATCAAGTATGATATAAAGTAAAATAGATTGCAAGAATCATGCTTAAAACATTACAAAATACTGATCTTCCATTTTCCATTCAAATTGACAAAGAAAAAAACGAACGAGAATCGCTTCCTATCACGAAAGCTAAATCTCATTCGTCAAAATGATATTACAAAGTCTGATTTATCCATTCATTGAAACGTGAACGTGGTCATAGTGGTTTTCTGTCACGCTACCACGGTCCGGCATTGGGTTCCAAGTATTAGCTGGTCCATATTTGCTATCGAATGGAGCATAGAAACGTTGTTTCCAGATGATGTAACTAATTCCACGGCTGGCCATGTTTTGAATAGCGTATTCCGCAATCTTATCCCCTAGTTCTGAGCTTTCTGGTACCATAAAGTCGATAGCCAAACCTTTTCCGTGATCTCCACTGTCTCCTGGACGGTAACCACTAAAGGATGTGATGCCAAACAAGTTGGCAATTTCTTCTTTAAAGGCAGCCGTTTGTGGTTGAAGGCCTGCATTTTCAGCTTTTGCTACTGCCAGTCCAGCATAATCAGGCGCAGCTGGAGCTGCGTAAGTTGTTGAAGTTGTTTTCGTCTCTTCTGGTTGATAAGTAGAAACTGCTGGTGTAGCTTCACTTAATGATTCTTCTGAACTTGTTGCAGTTGGTTCCGTTACTTTTTCTTCTACTGAAGTTGTAGTTGGTTCCACTGTTGAAGCAGCTTGTGGGTTTGCTTGAGTTTCCTCTTTCTCAGCTAGAGTCGTTACCTGAGGAGCTGCTTCTTTAACTGGACTGATTGGTTCGGCTGTTTGCTCCTCTGAAACAGAAGTTCCTGTAGAAGGCGCGACTTCTTCTGAAGCAGTCACTGTCTCTGTAACTTCTGAACTTGTTGCTACTTCTTTTGTACTTGTAGTTTCTACTGCTTTTGGAGCTTCTACTGCTTTTGGAGCTTCTGCAATTGGTTGAGAAAGGTCTGCAACCTGAACAGTTTGATCATCAACCGTCACTTGATTAGTTGTCAAATCTGCTGTCGCAGTTGTCACTTCTTCACTAGAATCTACTTGAGGTGTTTGGATTTCAACTTCCGTTACTTCTTCTGCTTCATTGACAGTCGTTGTCAAAACAGTTTCTGGGAAAATCAAATCCATATTCGTGATTTTATTCAAATTCGCAAGAACTGTGACATCTATACCCAAGGCTTCTGCAATGGTGCTCAAGGTATCGCCATACTGAACTGTATAACTTGTTTTGTTGTCCGTTTTAGTCAAATCGTTTTGGATTTGCTCAACACTACGTGCAGTCCAAAGAACTTCTTCTGCTTGAGTTGCCAATACTGGGGCAAATGACAAGGCTACTGTTGATGCTAATAATATTCTTTTCTTCATTCTTTCAAATTCCTTTCAAATGAGTACCTGTCTATCATAACACAAAAA
>NZ_CAJZDT010000081.1:0-8433 GCF_915066115.1 uncultured Streptococcus sp.
GAGTACATCGTATTCGGCCTTTTTAGTTTGATAATCCTCTTCCTTTGGAAAATTTTTCTCAATTTCTACCTTAGCAGTAGTCCATTTATCCTTTAATTCATCCAATAAGTTCTGAGTTTTCACTTGGTCCTCTTTAATGTGATCAATCGTATGCTGAAGCCTTTGAATTGTCCCCAAAGGAGAATACAAATCTAAACTGACAGAATATTGATTTTCTCCTACAATCTTAACAGAGAAGGTTTCAGGAAGAGGTTGATTTGTTGGAAGACTAAGCATTTTAATGTCAAATCCTCGATAGCTTGCTAGGGTACGAAATTCTTTGCTGTCAGCTTGATTATGACGAATAAGACGGTGTAGGGATTCCCCTGCTTCAGCTCGTTGATCAAAAGCTTGCTTGCCTACCGTCATAGTAAATACCTGGTCTTTCGACATTTCAGACCGTTGAATGTCGCCTTCATACTTGCTTAATCGTTTCTCTAGAATAGGTATATTTTCTTCACAGTAAGAGATTGTATGACGATAGTGATCCTTGCTGCGTTGAAAGGCGCGTCTTTGATTTTCTAATAGAGTTAGATCATTCTCTAGTTCCATCTTATATTTGAGATAAGGATTACCTGTTGCTAGTGCCTTAAAATCAGAAGCTGTCATGGTCTGCTCATCAATGTCTTCTGCAGCACGAATCGGCTCCTTAGAAGTCATAATCTGCTTAATATAACGGAGTTTGTTCTCCTGAGTTGCCCATAGATAATTATCAAATGAACCTTTTGTAATGTAGTGGTAAATATCCACTTCCTTGTTTTCATTTCCCTGTCGGATAATCCGTCCATTGCGTTGCTGAATGTCACTTGGTCTCCACGGTACATCCAGATGATGAACTGCTTTCATTTTGCTCTGAACATTTAAACCTGTTCCTCCTTTTTCAGTTGAGGCAAGGAGAATCCGCACTTCTCCTGCATTGACCTTTCGAGACAAACTATTCTTCTTTTCATCACTATTGGCATCATGTACAAAGGCAATTTCCTTACTAGGGATTCCTCTATCAACTAATAAAGCCTTTATTTCAGAATAGACATCAAAGCCATTATCCTTTTTCTTAGGTGTTCCAATATCTGAAAAAATCATCTGAGTAGCCTTATTTTCCATTCCCTCACGATAAATTCTCTCAACATTATCCACTACCTGAAGCAGTTTATGATTGTCTGCTAGACTATAACTAGAGTCCAATAAACGCATATCAATAGCTAGTTTTCGTGCCTCACCCGTAATTTTTAACATGTTATCCTGGCTCGGATCAACTGTTCCACATTTGACCATATCTGACCTCATAACTAATTCTTCTAAATAGAGTTTCTGGTTTTCAGTTAACTCACTCTCAATAGGGATAATATGAGCTTCTGGAACAGGTAAATCCAACATATCTTGTGTTTGAATGTCGGCTGTTTCTTTATAGATTTTCATCAACTCAGGTAGATTGACAAACTTTTTAAATCGTTTCTTAGGTTGGTACTTATCCCCTGTAGGAGCTAATTCCATAGAGTTTTGAATTTCTCCAAAAGCACCTACCCAAGAGTCAAAATAATCAACTTGATAGCGTTTTAAGATATCTGGTTGAATATAGTTCATCATAGTATACAACTCACTAATAGAATTGGAAACAGGTGTCCCTGTCGCAAAGACAATATTTTTAAAATCATGTTCTTCCTGAATCTGTCGAACCTTCATCTCCATATCCACGTTCTTCTTAGAGGTTGTATTGGTAATACCTGCTACATTCCCAAGTCCAGTAATTGGACGAATATTTTTAAAGTGATGTGCTTCATCCACAAAGAGAAAATCAATTCCTAAGTTCTCAAAATCAATAAAACTATCACGATTGAAACGTTGGAGTTCTTCCAATTGTTTCTCTAGACCACTTATTGATTGTTCTGCTTCTTTAACGGTATACTTATTTTCAGAATGTGTTTTAATCTCTCGTAGTTCATTGAGTTTATCCTCTATATAGTTCATCTGTCTTTCCTTACTGACAGGGATTTTTTCAAATTGAGAATCCCCAATGACAATAGCATCGTAATCTCCTGTAATAATACGTGATACAAATTGTTTTCTTCTCGCCTTCACAAAATCTTTCTTAGTGGTCACAAAGACTTTTTTAGTAGGGAAAAATTTCATGATTTCTTGGCCAAATTGAGCAGACAAACTAGAGGGCACCACATACAAGGGCTTATGAACCATCCCCAACTCCTTTAATTTAAACCCAGCACCAAGCATGGTCAAGGTCTTTCCTGAACCTACCTCATGAGCTAACAGGGCTCTTTTTTCTTCTACAATTCTTTGAATGGCATTCTCTTGATGAGGACGAAGACTGATGTTTTGTGCCAAGCCATCAATGACTAGATGGCTACCGTCATACTCTCGACTAACCGTTCGATTATACAGACGATTATAACTTTCTTCGATGACTTGTTGGACTTCTGGATACCGTGAGACAAAGTCTTGAAAGAGTTCTTGTAAATGTTGTTCTTTTGCTCTTAAAACAGAGGTTTTTTCCAAATCTGTGATGGTCTTTTTCTTTTCTCCTTCCGTAACAGTCATAGTAATCGTCGGTTGGTTCGAATTAAGTAAATTCTCAAAAATCTTTCTTCCTGTATCATAACGTGACCCACTAACTCCAAGACTACTATCTTTGGCACTTGGATAGCGATAAGCAAATGATGTCCTTAAATGAACCTGGCCATCGACAGGATTCACTTCAATGACTTGTTCAACATCAGGCGAAGACAATTCAAATTCACGATTGGTAAAACATTCAAAGGCAAATTTACCATAAACGGATTGAGGAATCCAACGTGACCCTATTTTAAACTCAATATCTGCCAGATGAATCCTTGGAGGGCGAACAGATTCTAACAAATCTAAAGCATGGTTCCAATTATATTCTTGGTTGTTTTCCTCCACTAATAGTTGAACTACTTCTATCTTGTTGAGAATGTCTCCTGATAAAAACTGGTTCTTAGAAAGATACTTTCTTTCTCCTTTTAAATAGCTTTCTGGATCCATTAAAATCTGGTCTCCTAACTCATCTAAAATAGCAGCTTGGCTATGTTCGGGATAAATTGATACCATATAATCTAAATCAACCCCTCTACCATCCGATAAACTGGAGTTTAAGGCATCTAAAGCTGTTGATACTCTTGCAATCACTCTCTCTGGCCTAACCAATGCTTTCTCAAATGCTAAAGATTTTTTATATTTTACTTTCTGATCTTTAGAATCAATGTATTCATCTTCTAAACTTGCTAGTAAAGAATACTTATCGTCACTATCAAATAAGTTCCGATTGACTGAGGCATTCAAGTATCCAAATTGACTTACAAAGCGGTCATAGTCACGATTGAGTTTACTAAGTAATACCTGAAAATCTGTCCGACTATAATCTTGATGACGTTGAATTTCAATTAAGGATTGATAGGTCTCTCTCAAATCAACCATGCCCTTAATACGACTAATATCCTTATCCGATAAGGGGCTTTCATAAAAGACAGTTTTTTTGAACAGTCCCTTATATTTCCCTCTTTTACTCGCTTCTTCTGACTTGTATACATCTAGTGCTTCCTCATCTGTCAAATGAAGTTTCACGAATCGATCTATTTTATGTTCAGACAAAGAACTGTCCCAGGCTTTAAAATCTCCCTTTTCGTCTACATAATAACTAATTTCGTCTACTTTTGAACTTTTCCGAATGCCATGCGTATCTCGGTAATAAATTTGATTTCCCTCATATCCAAAAGAATACAGCGCTAAGTTCTCACGTATACGACTAGGGACAGAATTATCCACTTCTTCTTGGATAAAAACAGGTGCTTTCAAAGAATTGTCAATTTGTTTAGGTGCTTCCACATTCTCTAATGCTTCCATAATATCAGTAGCTAATGTTTCTGATCCCCCCTTAACATTGAGGGTTCCTCCATTAAAATTACGTACCTCATATTCACCCAAAACTTGTGTGTTGTATTTCCCATCAAAATAAGGATTGATCCAGACACGCTTATCTTCCTCAAAGGGAATAGAGCCACTAAAGACAAGTTCCTCCTCATTAAGATTCTTTGCTTGATCCTTTTGAAAGAAGAGGAGATCTGTGGTCACTCGAGTGCCTGCAATCGTTTTAAAAGCCGTGTCCGGCAAACGAACACCCCCTAAAAAATGAGTGTTGGTTTTAATCTCTTGCAAGACATTATCTGTCCGCTTATCCATTGTGCCAATAGAAGAGATAATCGACACTTGTCCTCCGTCTCTTACTAAATCAAGTGAGTGTTTGACAAAGTAGTCGTGAATCATGTAAGGTTTATCATAGTTTTTATCGGCAATGCGAAAATTTCCAAATGGTACATTCGTTAAGACTAAATCAAAACTATTATTTTGATAGGGAACTTCTTCAAATCCTCGCACTTCAATATGGGTATTGGGGTGGAGTTGTTTTGCGATTGCGCCTGTCACACTGTCTAATTCAACCCCATAGAGTTCTGAATTATCTCGTATACTTCTAGGCATCGCCGCAAAGAAGTTCCCAGTTCCCATAGAAGGATCTAGTATCCTTCCTCCCTCAAAACCATCATCCAGTAATTTTTGCCAAATCTGGCGAATAATCATTGGGTCTGTATAATAGGCTGTGAGAGAACTTTGTTTCATAGTGGAGTACTCTGATTTACTTACTAAACTCCTAAGAGTTAAACGTTCTGTTTCATACTTTGGATTGAGTTCATCGAAAAATTCATTGGCAAGGCCACCCCAGCCGACATACTTGGCTAGTAGCTCTTGTTCTTCTGGATTCGCTTGTCGTCCCTCTTTTTCTAATCTTTTAACAAGTTCAATTGCGGCGATATTCGTTTCAATTTTTTCTCGATTTGTCTTAGGATAAAAGTCCTCTAAATCATCTGGAAAAACAAAATCTTGAACGGGGACATCCGTCTCTTCTATATCTGAAATAAGCGTTTCTGTTTCCTTATCCTTTTCATTATCTTCTTCCAGATAGGAAAACAAATCTATTTCCTGGCTTTTACTTGGTGATTCAATCTCAATATCTGAATCTTCTTTTTCAAGTTCTACAAGAGACAATACATGTTCAATCTCTTCCAAACTGTTCAAGTATAAGATAGGATTCTCTTCAAATAACTGGTTGGAATCATTGAAAAGCTCTAGGCGAACTAAGTCATTTAACTGTGCATTTTCAATCGAAACCAACTGAAATACTTGTCCTTTATAACTTACTTGTGAACCGATTGGATATTCCCTCAAAGCTTCTTCTACAATTTTATCTACTTTAGATAGGGAATGAACTTCCACATTTTCTTCTACCTGCTCAATATTATCTAAAGGTAAGACCGCTTCCTCTACTTGTTTAGACTTTTCGCTTCTAGCCTTTACATCATCAAAATGAGTAATAATCTTCAGCTTTTGTGTCAGTGGAAGTTGTTGGTAGTTTTCTTCATGATGGACAAGATCCGTAACAGTATCTAAAGTAGCCATCAATTCTGAACCCAAATAGGCTAGAACATCTCCTTCTTTTTCTTCAAAATGAATCTCAAGAACCTCTTTTTTTAGTTCTTTGGAATCAACCATTAGAAGAAATTCCTCTATATCTCTACTAATGCGGTCAGATAGATTATTCGCAACCCGATAGACATTGACTAAATTGACATCCTGATTCTGATGAAATACAAGCTCACTTAATGGTTCTAACTTCTCTTTTTCAGATTGGATGTAAAATCGAGTGGAAAGGTTATAGATTGCGACTTCTAGCACCAAGTTTTTCTCAAAATTACTCAATTGAGATAATTTACTTAGACCTGCTTGTCCAAAATTTCTTGTGTAACTTTCTAAATCTTGTTCATTATTTTCAGAACTAGCCTCTAGGAAAGAAACAATATCTTGATCAAAAGAATATACGTGAGGTATCTCTTCTATCTTGCCCTCTTCAGCCAAAAAACTCTCTACCAAATCCTGCCATTTCTCATCAAAATGTTGCGCCTGATAGCGAAGAAATAGGTCCATTTTCTCCCTATCTTTTGGAATTGTTCCACGAAACATAGCCAATAATTGTATTACTTCCATACTCGCTCCTTTCATCTATACGAAAATAGGAGAATCACATGATTCCCCTACAACTCTATCTCCATTTCAACCTCTTGAGGACTGGTTTCTAAATCACTAGACAAAAGAGAAACAGAATCTGTTCTCATGTAGTAAGTATATAAGTCTTCTAGGTCTTGTTGGTTTTCAATCCCTGTTTCAATACTAATCAGAGCCTGTATAAATTCCTTGTAGTGACTCTCCATCATATCTGAAATCTTTTGTTTCATTTCCATAAATACTGAAGATGGTTCAGTTATACTTGTTTGGTCTATGTCTTGTAAATCCTTTTCTAAGGGATTGGTTCCTTCTTCTACTTCCACTAAATCTGAACGACCATCACCATCAGAATCTGCGCTAAGAGGATTGGTTCCTAGCGCTAATTCTTGAGCATCAGTTAGTCCATCTTGATCCGAATCACGTTGATAAATGGCTTCCATATACTTCCTTCTTTCCTAGTTAATCTTTTTTCACTCCAATCCTACCAAATATTCCTTGAAAGAAGTATCACAACAAAAAAGAGAACGAGCCAAAACTACGTTCTCAAATAATATTGTGATTATAAACAAGTGCTTCAGATATTCGGAATTTATGCGGTATATAATCAAAAACTTTCTTATAGCTGAATCTTGCTATATCATCTATGTGATAAATCGGTAACTCGAATTACTTGGTCCACTTGTTCCCAAATAAGAGGATTGTGAGTCGCAATAATAATGGTCCGATTCGGATTTTTTAAAGATTCTAGGATAGAAAGTAATTCCTCAGAGTTTTTGGGGTCTAAGGAAGCGGTTGGTTCATCTGCAAGAATCAAAGGTGGATCCTTTAAAATTATCTTCGCTAATGCAACACGTTGTGCTTCTCCTCCTGATAATTCAAATATAGGTTGCTTTAAATCCAAATAGGATAGGTTTACACGATTTAGAGCTTGTTTCATCAAAGAGATTTTCTCTTTTTCTTTCAACTTTTTACCAACTAAACCCAGATTGAGATTCTCTTTGACGGTTTGGCTTTCAATTAAGCCAAAATCTTGAAATAGGTATCCTAAGTAATCTCTAAAGAAAACAGAGGGCTTAATGTCTTTAAGAGAAGTGCCATCATAGATGATTTGCCCTTTGTCATATGGCTCTAATCGTCCAATCATATTCAAGAGTGTTGTCTTACCACAGCCACTTGTACCGATTAAGGCATAAATTTTCCCACCTTCAAAATGAAGATTAGTATCTGAAAATAGCTGACGGCTTCCAAATTTTTTAGATATATTCTTTAGTTCAATCATCCTATTTTCCTTTCATAATTGTCATAGAAACACGAGATTCTTTCTGCGCTTGACGGTAAAGCGTCAGAACTGCACTAACTAGAAAGACTAATAAAGTGAGTAAGCCAATTACCCAGTCTCTACTGCGTAAAATAAAGAGACTAGCACCAAATACAAAACTGGCAAATTGACTAACCATATACTGAGCATGCGTTTCAAAAAATCGTAAACCTGAAATTCGTTTAATCAAGATATCTCGACGGAATTGCTCGAAATATAGAAGATTGACAGAATAAAAGAGTAACAAGGAACTAGCTATCCCCACAATGGCTCCTAAGATTAAAGTTGCTGTTTCAGTTTGCACTTCATTATAACGAGTTAGATAAACACTTCTTCCTTCTTTAAGATAAGATACTTGCTCATAAATTCCAGCTTCCTTCAAGAGAGATAGACCACTCTCATATCCTTTGATAAAGAGTTGCTTTCCAGCATTGATAGACCAAATAGATTTTGAAATGAAACTATCACCTGTAGATGTCGGAGTAAACACAACTAAAATCGGATCAGTTAAGTACTGGATGGATACCGGGCTTTCACCGTTATTATAAACAAATCTTTTTTCTCCTGTTGGAAGATAGCTAACAATCGCTCTCATTTCATACTCTAAAGGAGCGTCTTTATCCTCGCTTGATTTTCCGTAATAGTTCAAACGTTCTTCAAAAACTTTCTTAAGTTCTGCTTCCTGTGAACGAAGAGATTCTGGTAATAAGAGTCCAAATTCCCCTTTTTGAAGATGAGCTAGTTTCTGTCTAGTCTCATCATTTACAGCCACATTTTCCTTATCCAAATAACTTGGACTGACATAGAGAACATTAGCATCTGGACTATAGGTATCCAGTGTCTCTCCCTGTTCATTTTTTCCTTGAGGATTTGCAAAATGAATGAGATTATCTTTTACAAATGGAGCCTGTTCTTTTTCAACTGCTTCTTTGGAAAATTCATACCACTAATCAGATTTTCTGTATCTTTTCCTCTATCACCTAAACCAA
>NZ_CAJZDT010000082.1:0-8422 GCF_915066115.1 uncultured Streptococcus sp.
TTTTCTCTTTGATTCTTGTTGAGTATAAAAAGTCACACCTCATAAATTTTCAAAATAAATAAAAACGCATCATATCAGGTATTCAAAAACTTGATACAATGCGTTTTATAGTCTATAAGATTAGTTGTCTTTTCTTCTCAAATTGAGTTTTCCCTAGACTTTTCAACCTTATTTCTCTTCAAATCCTTCTGCGACTGCATCTGCAAAGTTTTCTTCTACGATGCTTGCACAGTGGTCACAAATGACTGCATGGTAGCTGCGTTCTGCTGTTGTTGGGTCAATGCGACGGCAACGGTCACATACTTGGCCTGCAGCGCGTTCAACAGTGAAGGCTACGTCTTCAAAGCTTACAGCAACTTCTGGAGCTGGTCCTTCTGCGATGGTCAAGTCTGACACGATCAAAAGTTGAGCCACATTGCTGTTTACTGCTTCGAGTAGAGTTTTCACCACTTCATTTGGATAAACTGTCAAGTGAGCTTCAAGCGATTTACCGATTACTTTGGCATTACGAGCTTCTTCCAAGGCTTTTTGAGCTTGTCCACGGAAGTCCATGAAGGCAGCCCATGTATCCAAGATTTCTTCTTGATTAGCAAAAGTTTCTGCTTCTGGTAATTCTGATAATTGGACGAAGTCTTCTGCTTCAAACTCAAGATATGACCAGATTTCCTCTGCTGTGTGAGGAAGGATTGGTGTCAAGAGTTTGGTGATTTTAACAAGAATGTCATAGAAAACAGTCTGCATTTGACGGCGTTCAAGTGATTTGGCACCCTCGATGTAAACAACGTCCTTAGCAAAATCAAGGTAGAATGCTGACAAGTCAACGTTGATAAAGTTCACCAAGGCCTTGTAGATTGTCAAGAATTCAAAGTTTGCATAAGCATCACGAATGGTCTTGACAAGCTGGTTAAAGCGAATCGTCATGTACTTATCAACTGAACGAAGTTCTTCGTAGGCTACTGCATCCACAGCTGGGTTAAAATCAGATGTATTGGCAATCAAGAAACGAAGGGTGTTACGAATCTTACGGTAAGTTTCAGAGACTTGGCTCAAGATATCCATAGAGATACGCACGTCGTTGCTTGAGTCTACACTTGTTACCCAGAGACGCAAGATTTCAGCACCGAATTGTTTTTCAACATCATTTGGAGCAATGGTATTTCCAAGAGATTTAGACATCTTCTCACCTTTACCGTCAAGGGCAAAACCTTGTGACAAGATTTGTTTGTAAGGTGCTACGCCATGGTTGGCAACAGATGTGATGAGTGATGAGTTGAACCAACCACGGTATTGGTCAGAACCTTCTAGGTAAAGGTCTGCTGGGTAAGTCAACTCTGGACGGTTTACTACAACTCCATTCCATGATGAACCTGAGTCAAACCAAACGTCCATGATGTCTGTTTCTTTCTTGAACTCGCCGTTTGGTGAACCTGGATGAGTAAATCCTTCTGGCAAGAGGTCCTTAGCATCACGTTCCCACCAAATGCTTGAACCATGTTCCTCAAAGAGTTGAGCCACGTGTTCAATAGTTTCAGCAGTCATAATCGCTGTACCGTCTTCAGCGTAGAAGATTGGAAGTGGAACACCCCAAGCGCGTTGACGAGAGATGACCCAGTCGCCACGGTCACGAATCATATTGTAAAGACGGACTTTACCCCATTCTGAGTGGAATTTAACTTTTTCAATTTCGTCCAAGATTTCTTGGCGGAATTTAGAAACTGAGGCAAACCATTGTGGAACTGCACGCCAGATGATTGGTTTCTTAGTACGCCAGTCAAATGGGTATGAGTGAGAGATTTCTTCTTGAGCAAGGAGGAGGCTACCAAGTTTTTCGATAACAGTTGGGACAACCTTATCATAGAATTGACCTTCAAACTCAGGACCAGCATTAGCCATCATGATACCGCGTTCGTCAACAGTGACTGCAACTTCAAGACCATTAGCAATACCAACATTGTAGTCATCCTCACCAAAACCAGGGGCTGTATGGACAATACCAGTACCAGAGTCAGTGGTAACGTGATCACCAAGGATAACCAGCTCATCTACAGCTGTATCCCATGGATGTTCTGTTACGATGTGGTTCAATTCTTTACCACGGTAAGTTGCCAACACTTGAACATCAGTCCAACCAAATTTCTCAGACAAGCTAGTCAACAATTCTGCAGCAACGACAAACTTACGAGTTTCACCATCAGGTTGAACCAAAACGTAATCGATATCTGCACCAACAGTCAAACCACGAGAAGCTGTGATGGTGAATGGAGTAGTTGTCCAGACTACGATATAAGTATCTGTATCTAGAACACCTTTGCCATCTTTTACCTTGTTGGCATAGTAAAGGGAAGTTGAAACCAAGTCATGGTATTCAATCTCTGCTTCAGCTAGAGCTGACTCAGATGACCAAGACCAGTAAACTGGCTTGGCACCACGGTAGATATAACCCTTATTAGCCATCTCACCAAATACACGGATTTGAGCTGCTTCATAGTCAGGAGTCAAAGTCACATATGGATTTTCCCAGTCACCAGAAACACCCAAACGTTTAAAGTCTTCACGTTGTTTATCTACTTGAGAGAGAGCGTATTCACGGCAAAGTTTCAAGTACTCAACCAAGTCCATTTCTTTGCGTTTAACACCTTGTTTTGCCAAAACTTGCTCGATTGGCAGACCATGAGTATCCCAACCTGGGATAAATGGTGCGTAAAAACCTGACATTGATTTTGAACGAACAATGATATCTTTTGAAATCTTGTTCATAGCGTGTCCAACGTGGATATTTCCGTTCGCGTATGGAGGGCCATCATGCAAGGTGAAATGAGGTTTTCCTTGGTTCAATTCTTGACGACGTTGATAAAGTTTTGCATCTTCCCATTCCTTTTGCCAAACTGGCTCTTTGGTAGGAAGGCCTGCACGCATTGGGAAAGCTGTTTTCCCAAGGTTAAGGGTATCTTTGAGTTTCATGGTATCTCCTTTATAAATAATAACAAATTAAAAACCACGACTTCCAAAAAGGACGAAAATCGTGGTACCACCTTTATTCGAAAAAAGACTCAGCTTTTTTCCTCTTATCCCGTAACGTGGGGAACGTCAAATCTTACTCCATTCAGACTTGAGTTTTTGAGAGGATAATCTTATCAATAGGGATTACAGGACTCACACCATCTCCTGCTCGCTGGAAATATAAAGATAAGATATTGTTCTCACATATCACTATTCATTATAAGATAAGGACAGATTCTTTATTTGTATCTTCCTCATTCGATGAAGGGCCTTCGACTTCAACTGGCTCTAAATGTTCTTCCACATAATGATGTTGTTGAGCTTCAAATTCAGCTAATTCTCTATTACCAGCCTCAATTCGAGCTTGTAACTCAGCCATTTCTTCAGGTGTAAATTGACGAGTCATATCGATTGGTTCTTCTTCTGGTTGTGAATACACTGACTCACCAAGAACTTCACCAACAACTTCTTTAAATGCTTCATCACTTGTCTGAAGATAGGTAGCTGTTGGGCGCAGAATATCTTCCCAATCTGATGATTCAACAATTGCTAACTGACTCTCAATTGTAGATTTGAGACGTTGGTGGAAGACACGGCTCTTGTTCTTCAATTCTTCAGTCTCAACAGCAACTTTCTTAGCATTATCAGTAGCTTGACGCAAGATCTCATTAGCCTTATATTTTGCTTCCTCAAGCAAACGTTGGGCATCTTGCTCTGCCTGTTGGATAATATTATTAGAACGATCTTTAGCAGCTTGTTTCACACGCTCTGCCGTATCTTGAGCAATCAATACTGATTGACTCAAAGAATCTTTCATCTCATCAAAGTAAGACAAACGTTCTTCCAAGCTCTTGATATGCAACTCTTTATCATGATTGCTTCGAACTAAATCTTCATAATCACGAACAACAATTTCAAGAAATTCTTCAACTTCTTCTGGATCAAAACCTCTAAATCTTGTTCCAAAGGTTTTATCTTTGATTTCTAACGATGTAATAGGCATATTTTTCCTCACTTACTTAATAACAATTGGACCGTTAATTTCTTTTTATCTTTTTTTGTTTGCCCATTATCTCTAACGAGTTTCAATCGACCAAATTTCCTCACACTAATCAAATCACCAACTTGAACTGCATAATCTGATTTTTCAACTAAATGGTAATTCACTTGGACTGCCTGTTTTTCAATTAACTGACTTGCCTGATTTCTAGACAGCTTAAAGACACCTGCTAGAAAAACATCTAATCTAGAACTAGCGATACAAATATCTAATTCTTGATAATCTTCTACTGTAGCAATTCTCTCAGTAAAATGCCGTTCTTCTAGACGAACCGGTAAACGAGCAATTTTCGTAATGCCGTCTTGAAAAAGGAGCATAAACTGTCGATTAATGATAATCTGTGCCCTCTCTTCGTTGACTAAGATATCACCAAATAGCTTCCTATCGATTCCTAGCTGATTTAAAACAGTCCCTAATATTTTTGCATGCGTTAAGCGTTCAAACTTATTAGGATAGACAATTTCTTGCAAGGATAGCTCAAAATCAGAGAAATCCGGCTCAAAATAATCAGGATACAGGAGTACCCGTACATATTCAGTTTCAAGAAACTGCCGACTGCTCATGTAGGAGATGCCGTTGGTTGATGCTAGAACCTTTAAAATCTTTTCTTGATGGGGATTTACAAAGGGTGTTAAAAAAGGAGAATAAGAATCTTCTACCTTTTTTATCCATTCTACTCCCTTATCAATAAAAGACGAATCATTCTTAGAAAAGTGTTGATAAATCATCTTGTTCATAGAAAGATCACTAAAAATCGAATCAACTGCTCCCCTAGAAAGTGAACTAGTAATACCGCAATCCAGACAGACAAGTCAAGACCTGCAATCTGTAGGGGCAAACGTTGCAAGGGAGCTATTATCGGTTTCACTAAACTAATAATCAAGCGTCCAAGACGTGATTCATAAGCATTAGGAAACCAAGACATCAGAGCAAACACGATTAAAATCAGTGAATAGATATCCACTGCATTTTGAACAAAACGAATGAGAAAGATCATTATCTCACTCTCGTACGTTTCATATCAAAGCCAAATTCACCATTTTGTGATTCATCTGGAATTTTGATGTCTTCAATATTGACGACAACATCAACTGGTGTCAGCAGGTACATAGTAGATGCTACCTTTTTCATGTTACCAGCTAAAACGTGGCGCGCCCCATCCAGATAATCCAAACAACGACGTGCTTGAACTTCTGTCATATATTGGAAATCAATCAAAATACTTTCGTTACCAGCTAATAAATCAACAATATCTGTGGCATCTTCGTATTTACGTGGATAACGAACATCAATTGTCACCTTATCAGTAGAACGTTGACTTTGCATAGCCAACTCTTGTTGACGGGCATGAAGACGAGTGATGTTTTTATCTTTAGATGGCGTGCTACCAGCTTGTTGAGGCAACTCTTGAACAGAAGGGACTGGAGTCACAATCGGCTCTTCAGCTTTAGGCTGATATGCAGTACCAACATCTTCTCCATCTTCTGTAAAATAATCTATAAATTTATCAAATCTATCTTTTAAAGACATATTTCTTTCCTATTTAAAAAATGCTGTACCAATTCTGACAAATGTTGAGCCAAATTCAATCGCTTCCTTGTAGTCACGACTCATACCCATACTCAAGTCCGTCATTGGCATATTGGGAATTTGTTTTTCTCTAATTTCTAGTTGCAAATCCTGCGTAGCTTTAAAAATTTCTTTCAACTCATCACTACTAGCTTCAAAAGGAGCCATGGTCATCAAGCCGACATATTTAATTTTATCTAAGGTGGCCAATTCTGGCAAGAGCTCCAATAGTTCTTCCCTTGAAAAACCATGTTTGCTCTCTTCCCTTGAGATATTTACTTGTAAGAAACACTTAACAACTCGGTCACTTCTTTTTTGAATTTCCTTTGCTAGCTTTAATGAATCCAAAGCGTGAAAATAATCAACATACTGAATGACATCTTTGACCTTGCGTCTTTGCAAAGTTCCAATCAAATGCCAGGTAATATTTCTATCTTTTAAAGCTTCATATTTCTCAAGAAATTTATCCACACGATTTTCACCAATATGATGCACACCTAGCGGAAGCAAGGCCTCCGCTGTCGGTACGTCTACATATTTTGTAACAGCAACAACCGAAACAGAATTAGCTTCTCTTCCTGCCTGCTGACTTGCATCTTTTATTTGTTGAAAAACACGTTCTGTATTTTCTTTCAAATTCATTTACTTAACGATTTTTGAAAAATGGAGGAGTGTCTAATTCATCCTCATCGTGTAAAGATGGCGCTTCGAAACGTTCAACTGGTGATACCACTGAATCAGTTGGTCGAACAATTGTCTCACGACGCAAGTCCCAATCACCAAATGCTGAAGTTTGAGAAGTTTCTGTGCGACGAGGCGCTGGACTTGGAATTTCTGCAGTTTCAGCCATATCAAACTGACGATTATGATTGTGTGCATGACTTGGGCTTACTTGTTCATGACGAACAGTTTGTCTTGGTGCATGGCCCACAACTTTTTCAACACGATCTTGACGAACACCAGTTGCAACGACTGTCACACGAATTTCATCTTTCATGTTTTCATCGATAGATGTTCCGAGCCAGATGTTCACTCCTTGACCAGCTGCTTGGTTGACAATTTCTGAAGCTTCTTCTGCCTCAATCAAAGTCAAGTCGAGACCACCAGTAACGTTGACGATGACATCCTCAGCACCATCAATAGTTGTTTCAAGAAGTGGTGAGTAGATTGCCTTACGAGCTGCTTCTACCACACGTTCTTCACCACTGCCGATACCGATACCCATTAGGGCGTTTCCTTTATTTGCCATAACTGTTTTCACATCGGCAAAGTCAAGGTTAATCAAACCAGGATTTGTGATCAAGTCCGTAATTCCTTGAACACCTTGGCGAAGTACGTTATCTGCTTCGCTAAGAGCTTCAAGAAGTGGAGTTTTCTTATCAACAATTTCAAGCAAGTTGTTGTTTGAAATAATCAATAGAGTATCTACATGTTCGCGAAGCTGATTGATTCCTTCTACAGCGTACTGACCACGTTTGCTTCCTTCGAAACCGAAAGGACGTGTCACAACACCAACTGTAAGAGCACCTAAATCTTTAGCAATGCGGGCAATAACAGGAGCAGCACCAGTACCTGAGCCACCTCCCATACCTGCAGTAATGAAGACCATGTCTGCTCCAGTAATAGCTTGAGTCAAGGCTTCTTCGCTTTCTTCGGCTGCCTTTTGACCGATTTCAGGTCGACCACCAGCACCCAAACCACGAGTCAATTTAGGACCTAACTGAATTACAGTCTCAGCTTTTGTACTACTCAAAGCTTGTACATCTGTGTTTGCTGCGATAAATTCTACGCCTGCAACACCTTCGTCAACCATGCGGTTGATGGCATTACCACCACCGCCACCGACACCAATTACTTTAATAATTGCGCCTTGAGCTGCTGCTGTATCAAATGAAAATGTCATAATTTCTTATCCTCTTTTATTCATCAAACATGCTTCCGATCAAGCTGCGGAAACGGTCTGTTAATTTTGGTTTATCTTGAGAACTTGCTTGGAATTCGTCTCTTGGAGCAAGGCCACTGTCAGGTGTGATTTCAGTTGCTGCAGTAGCTGATTGCACTGGAGTTGATTGTATAATCGGTGTCACACTTTGATTTGAAACACCAAAATTAATTGGTTTTTGACGAAGGAATTCATCTCCTTTAACTGCTTTTTGGGCAAGAAGATTGACTTCAGTCAATTTACCAGCAAACTCAGACAAACTAATCACATGAGCAAATGCAGGGTTGCGAATTCCCACTTGGTTTGGTACGTGAAGTTTTACTCGTACACCAAATACTTCTTGGGCCAATTCAACAATTCCTGGCAAAATCGCATTTCCACCGATAAGGACGATACCACCTGGCAAATCTAACAAGTGTCTTCTTTCAAGCTCTTGTTTGATTTGATCAAAGATATGTTTGATGCGTGCTGAAATAATTTCTGCTAAGTAACTTTCTGTCACTTCAACAGGTTCTACTTCACCAATTACTTCAACTTGGAAAGTTTCGTTACTTGCTAGTGGAACATAAGCTTCACCGTAGTTGAGTTTCAAACTTTCAGCAATTTTTTGAGATGTTTTCAAGACTTTAGAAATGTCTTTTGTAACGTAATCTCCACCTTCTTGATAGATGTTTGTGAATTGCAATTCTTGGTTACGGATAGTCGCTACAGTAGTTTGACCTCCACCCATATCGATGACAGTCGCACCAAATTCACGTTCACCTTCATTGAGAACTGAGTTTACGATTGCCAATGGTGAGATAATCACATTATCAACATGGATACCTCAACGCTCACACGGCTCTGCGCGA
>NZ_CAJZDT010000083.1:0-8372 GCF_915066115.1 uncultured Streptococcus sp.
AAGGCAAGGGACTTTGACTCCCTCATGCGTTGGTTCGAATCCAGCTACCCCAGTTCTTAGGTAATGATCAAGATAAAAAGCAAAATATCTTAGGGTATTTTATTTTTATAATTGAAAGACGTGAACGATATGAACATGTCCTTGCGGGTGCTTAGGAAAAAAATTATAAGTATGTCAAGTTCAAGAAAAACTTGATTGTTGGAGGATTTTTTAGATGAACGAATTTGAAGATTTGCTAAATAGCGTTAGCCAAGTTGAGACTGGTGATGTTGTTAGTGCTGAAGTATTGACAGTTGATGCGACTCAAGCTAACGTTGCAATCTCTGGAACTGGTGTTGAAGGTGTCTTGACTCTTCGCGAATTGACAAACGATCGCGATGCAGATATCAATGACTTTGTTAAAGTAGGAGAAGTATTGGATGTTCTTGTACTTCGTCAAGTAGTTGGTAAAGATACTGATACAGTTACATACCTTGTATCTAAAAAACGCCTTGAAGCTCGCAAAGCATGGGACAAACTTGTTGGTCGCGAAGAAGAAGTTGTTACTGTTAAAGGAACTCGTGCCGTTAAAGGTGGACTTTCAGTAGAATTTGAAGGTGTTCGTGGATTTATCCCAGCTTCAATGTTGGATACTCGTTTCGTACGTAACACTGAGCGTTTTGTAGGTCAAGAATTTGATGCTAAAATCAAAGAAGTTGACGCTAAAGAAAATCGCTTCATCCTTTCACGTCGTGAAGTTGTTGAAGCAGCTACAGCAGCAGCTCGTGCTGAAGTATTCGGTAAATTGGCTGTTGGTGATGTAGTAACTGGTAAAGTTGCACGTATCACAAGCTTCGGTGCTTTCATCGACCTTGGTGGTGTTGACGGATTGGTTCACTTGACTGAATTGTCACATGAACGTAACGTATCACCAAAATCAGTTGTAACTGTTGGTGAAGAAATTGAAGTGAAAATCCTTGATCTTAACGAAGAAGAAGGACGCGTATCACTTTCACTTAAAGCAACAACACCTGGACCATGGGATGGCGTTGAGCAAAAATTGGCTAAAGGTGATGTAGTAGAAGGAACAGTTAAACGTTTGACTGACTTCGGTGCATTTGTTGAAGTATTGCCAGGTATCGATGGACTTGTTCACGTATCACAAATTTCACACAAACGTATTGAAAATCCAAAAGAAGCTCTTAAAGTTGGTCAAGAAGTTCAAGTTAAAGTTCTTGAAGTTAACGCAGATGCAGAGCGCGTATCACTTTCTATCAAAGCTCTTGAAGAGCGTCCAGCTCAAGAAGAAGGACAAAAAGAAGAAAAACGTGCTGCTCGTCCACGTCGTCCAAAACGTCAAGAAAAACGTGATTTCGAACTTCCAGAAACACAAACAGGATTCTCAATGGCTGACTTGTTCGGTGATATCGAACTTTAATCAAATTGATAATCACAAAATCCTTTGTTTAAAACAAGGGATTTTTCTTTTGTCTGTAAACCTTTTTTGATATAATAGTTCTATGTTAGAATCAGAAAAACAATCATGTTATCAAATGTTAAATGAAGAACTATCTTTTTTATTGGAAGGTGAAACTAATGTTTTGGCTAATCTTTCCAACGCCAGTGCTCTTCTAAAATCACGCTTTCCTAATACCGTATTTGCAGGCTTTTATCTGTTCGATGGAAAGGAATTGGTTTTAGGTCCTTTCCAAGGCGGTGTTTCCTGCATCCGTATTGCGCTAGGAAAGGGTGTTTGTGGTGAGGCAGCTCATTTTCAGGAAACCGTTGTTGTTGGAGATGTAACGACTTATCCCAACTATATTTCTTGTGATAGTCGAGCTAAAAGTGAAATTGTTATTCCGATGGTTAAGAATGGTCAATTATTTGGAGTTCTAGATCTTGATTCTTCAGAGATTGATGATTATGATGCTATGGATCGAGATTATTTGGAACAATTTGTCGCTATTTTGCTTGAAAAGACAGAATGGGACTTTACAATGTTTGGGGAGAAAGCCTAATGTATCAAGCACTTTATCGAAAATATAGAAGTCAAAACTTCTCCCAGTTGGTTGGACAGGAAGTTGTGGCTAAGACTCTTAAACAAGCAGTGGAGCAAGAGAAAATAAGTCATGCCTATCTTTTTTCTGGTCCACGTGGAACGGGAAAAACCAGTGTAGCCAAGATTTTTGCCAAAGCTATGAACTGTCCAAATCAAGTGGGTGGTGAACCTTGTAATAACTGCTATATTTGTCAAGCAGTGACGGACGGTAGTTTAGAAGATGTCATTGAAATGGATGCGGCCTCTAATAATGGGGTGGATGAAATTCGCGAAATTCGTGATAAATCTACCTACGCCCCTAGTCTTGCCCGCTATAAGGTTTATATCATAGATGAGGTTCACATGTTGTCTACAGGAGCTTTTAATGCCCTCCTAAAGACGCTGGAAGAGCCAACACAGAATGTGGTCTTTATTTTGGCAACTACTGAATTGCACAAGATTCCTGCCACTATTCTATCCCGTGTGCAACGTTTTGAATTTAAATCAATTAAGACACAGGATATTAAGGAACATATCCACTATATTTTAGAAAAAGAAAATATCAGTTCTGAACCAGAGGCTGTGGAAATCATTGCCAGACGGGCTGAAGGTGGGATGCGGGACGCCTTGTCTATTTTGGATCAAGCCCTAAGTTTGACACAGGGAAATGAGCTGACGACTGCTATCTCTGAAGAAATTACTGGCACCATTAGTCTATCAGCCTTGGATGATTATGTGTCTGCCTTGTCTCAACAGGATGTTCCAAAGTCCCTAGCGTGCTTAAATCTTCTCTTTGACAATGGTAAGAGCATGACTCGTTTTGTGACCGACCTTTTGCACTATTTAAGAGACTTGTTAATTGTCCAAACAGGGGGAGAAAACACTCACCATAGTCCAGTTTTTGTAGAAAATTTGGCACTTCCTCAGGAAAATCTGTTTGAAATGATTCGCTTGGCGACAGTCAGTTTAGCAGATATTAAGTCTAGTTTGCAGCCCAAGATTTATGCTGAGATGATGACCATCCGTTTAGCGGAGGTTAATCCTGAACCAGCTCTTTCAGGAGCGGTTGAACATGAAATTGCTACGCTGAGACAAGAAGTGATACGTCTCAAACAAGAACTCGCCAATGTGGGAACTGTAGCCAAGCCAACTAGTCCAGCACCTAGTCGCCCAGCAGCGGACAAGACAGTCTATCGTGTGGATCGCAATAAGGTTCAATCGATTCTACAAGAGGCCGTTGAAAATCCTGATTTAGCACGTCAAAATCTGATACGCTTGCAGAATGCCTGGGGAGAGGTGATTGAAAGTCTAGGAGGTCCTGATAAGGCTTTGCTAGTTGGTTCTCAACCGGTTGCGGCCAATGAACACCATGCTATTCTTGCTTTTGAGTCTAACTTCAATGCTGGTCAAACCATGAAACGAGACAATCTCAACACCATGTTTGGCAATATCCTCAGTCAGGCAGCAGGTTTTTCACCTGAGATTTTAGCCATTTCCATGGAGGAATGGAAAGAAGTTCGCGCAGCCTTTTCAGCCAAAGCCAAATCTTCTCAAACTGAAAAAGAAGCAGAAGAAAGTCTAATTCCAGAAGGATTTGAATTTTTGGCTGATAAAGTGAAGGTAGAGGAAGACTAAAGAAAGATTTCATGATACAATAAGTTTATGAACAGACAACAATTTATTATCATAGCGCTGTTTACAGCTGCTGAGACCTATTTTTTCAATGAAGCTTGGATGACTGGTCGCTATATTATGGCAGTCTTTTGGGCCATTTTGCTCTTTAGAAATTTCCGAGTTAGTTACTTGATGGGCAAGATTGTAGATGTCATTGACCAGCATTTAAAAGGAAAAGACTAGTCCTCAGCTTCTAGACAAAATCAAAGCCTTTTAGGCTTTTTTTTGTTATACTATAAAAGTATATTTATTGACCTATTACCGTATTTTCTAGGGAAAACGAGTATGTTTCTAGTAAGTACTGTAAAGGCCTTGAAAAAGAAAGGAACTATCATGTCAGTATTAGAGATCAAAGATCTTCACGTTGAGATTGAAGGAAAAGAAATTTTAAAAGGGGTTAACCTGACTCTTAAAACAGGAGAAATTGCCGCTATCATGGGACCAAATGGTACTGGTAAATCAACTCTTTCAGCCGCTATTATGGGAAATCCAAACTATGAAGTTACCAAAGGTGAAGTCTTGTTTGATGGCGTAAACATCCTAGAGTTGGAAGTGGATGAGCGTGCGCGTATGGGACTTTTCCTTGCTATGCAATACCCGTCTGAAATTCCTGGAATTACCAATGCTGAGTTTCTTCGTGCAGCCATGAATGCTGGTAAAGAAGATGATGAGAAGATCTCAGTTCGTGAGTTTATCACTAAGTTGGACGAGAAAATGGAATTGCTCAACATGAAAGAAGAAATGGCAGAGCGTTACCTCAATGAAGGTTTCTCTGGTGGTGAGAAAAAACGTAATGAAATTCTTCAGCTTTTGATGTTGGAGCCAACTTTTGCCCTTTTGGATGAGATTGATTCAGGTCTTGATATTGACGCTCTTAAAGTTGTATCTAAAGGTGTGAATGCCATGCGTGGTGAAGGATTTGGTGCTATGATTATCACTCACTACCAACGTCTTTTGAACTACATCACTCCAGACGTGGTACACGTAATGATGGAAGGTCGTGTTGTCCTTTCTGGTGGTCCAGAATTGGCTGCGCGTTTGGAGCGTGAAGGATACGCAAAACTAGCTGAAGAACTTGGCTACGACTACAAGGAAGAATTGTAATTCCCTCGTATCTTTTAGGAGAAGTAAATGACTAAAGAAAATATTAAACTTTTTTCAGAAATGCACGCTGAACCAAGCTGGTTGGCTGACCTTCGTCAAAAAGCTTTTGATAAGATTGAGAGCCTAGAATTACCAGTTATTGAGCGTGTCAAATTTCACCGTTGGAATCTGGGTGATGGAACGATTACAGAAAGTGAGCCATCAGCAAATGTTCCAGACTTTACAGCTTTAGATAACCACTTGAAGTTGGTGCAAGTAGGAACTCAAACTGTTTTTGAGCAAACTCCAGTTGAGTTAGCTGAACAAGGTGTTGTTTTCACAGACTTTCACTCAGCTTTAGAAGAAATTCCAGAGCTGATCGAAGAATTCTTCATGTCATCTGTTAAGTATGACGATGACAAGTTAGCAGCCTACCATACAGCTTATTTCAATAGTGGTGCTGTTCTCTACATTCCAGATAATGTTGAGATTGCTGAACCAATCGAAGGAATTTTCTACCAAGACAGCGACAGCGATGTGCCCTTTAACAAGCATATTATGATTATTGCTGGTAAAAATTCTAAGATTAGTTATCTGGAGCGTTTAGAGTCACGTGGTGAAGGCAGTGCCAAAGCAACTGCCAATATCACAGTGGAAGTGATTGCACGTTCTGGTTCTCAAGTGAAGTTTGCTGCGATTGACCGTCTAGGTGAAAATGTTACTGCCTACATTAGCCGTCGTGGTAAATTAGGCAACGATGCAAGCATTGACTGGGCAATCGGTGTCATGAACGAAGGAAATGTCGTTGCAGACTTTGATAGCGATTTGATTGGTAACGGTAGTCATGCTGACCTGAAAGTTGTAGCTCTTTCAAGTGGCCGTCAGGTACAAGGGATTGATACCCGCGTAACTAACTATGGCTGCAATTCAATCGGAAATATCCTCCAACATGGGGTTATCCTTGAAAAAGCAACTTTGACCTTCAATGGTATCGGTCACATTATTAAGGGTGCCAAGGGAGCAGATGCACAACAAGAGAGTCGTGTTCTCATGCTTTCAGATCAGGCTCGTTCAGATGCCAACCCAATTCTTTTGATTGATGAAAATGACGTAACTGCTGGTCACGCTGCTTCTATTGGACAAGTAGATCCAGAAGATATGTACTACCTCATGAGTCGTGGCTTGGATAAGGCAACTGCAGAGCGCTTGGTTGTCCGAGGTTTCCTTGGATCTGTTATTGTTGAGATACCAGTCAAAGAAGTTCGTGATGAAATGATTGCAACTATCGAAGAAAAATTGTCAAAACGCTAAGGGGAAGCCTATGTTAGATGTAGAAGCGATTCGCAAGGATTTTCCAATTTTAGACCAGATTGTTAATGATGAACCGTTGGTCTATTTGGACAATGCTGCGACGACACAAAAACCACTAGCAGTTCTGGAAGCCATTAATCGCTACTATGAGCAGGATAATGCTAATGTTCACCGTGGTGTTCATACCTTGGCGGAGCGGGCGACAGCGTCCTATGAAGCCGCTCGTGAAACCATTCGTAAGTTTATCAATGCAGGTTCGACAAAGGAAGTTCTCTTTACTAGAGGAACGACAACCGGTCTGAACTGGGTAGCTCGCTTTGCTGAGGAAGTCCTGACAGAAGGGGATCAGGTCTTGATTTCTGTAATGGAACACCATTCCAATATTATTCCTTGGCAGGAAGCCTGTCGCAAGACTGGAGCTGAGCTTGTTTATGTCTATCTCAAGGATGGAGCTCTGGATATGGATGATTTGCGAGCAAAATTGACGGACAAGGTCAAGTTTGTCTCCCTTGCTCACGCCTCAAATGTTCTTGGTGTGGTCAATCCAATCAAAGAAATCACTCAATTGGCCCATCAAGTTGGAGCTATCATGGTGGTGGATGGTGCTCAATCTACGCCTCATATGAAGATTGATGTTCAGAACTTGGATGTGGACTTCTTTGCCTTTTCAGGTCACAAGATGGCTGGTCCAACTGCTATTGGTGTCCTTTATGGTAAAGAAAAGTATCTGGAACAAATGTCACCAGTAGAATTTGGCGGTGAAATGATTGATTTCGTTTATGAGCAATCTGCTAGTTGGAAGGAATTGCCTTGGAAATTCGAGGCTGGAACTCCTAACATGGCAGGTGCTATTGGACTAGCTGCTGCAGTGGATTATCTAGAAAACATCGGTATGGATGCCATTGAAGCCCATGAACAGGAATTGATAGCATACGTCTATCCAAAACTGCAGGCGATTGAAGGATTGACCATTTATGGTTCGCAGGACTTGGCTCAACGTTCAGGTGTCATTGCTTTTAACCTAGGCAATCTCCATCCTCACGACCTTGCGACAGCTCTGGATTATGAAGGAGTAGCTGTTCGTGCAGGTCACCACTGTGCGCAACCCTTGCTTCAGTATTTGGACGTTCCAGCTACAGCTCGTGCAAGTTTTTATATCTACAATACCAAGGCAGATTGCGACAAGCTAGTCGATGCCTTACAAAAAACAAAGGAGTTTTTCAATGGCACTTTCTAAACTAGATAGCCTTTATATGGCAGTGGTAGCGGACCATTCGAAAAATCCACATCACCAAGGGAAGTTAGAAGATGCTGAGCAAATCAGTCTCAACAATCCAACCTGTGGGGATGTCATCAACCTCTCTGTCAAGTTTGATGCAGAGGACCGTTTGGTAGATATTGCTTTTCTAAACTCAGGATGTACGATTTCAACTGCCTCTGCTAGTATGATGACAGATGCCGTTTTAGGCAAGACCAAACAAGAAATCTTAGAACTTGCGACCATTTTTTCTGAAATGGTTCAAGGGCAAAAAGATGAGCGTCAAGACCAACTTGGAGACGCAGCCTTCTTATCAGGCGTTGCAAAATTCCCTCAACGAATCAAGTGTGCAACCCTAGCTTGGAACGCCCTGAAGAAAACAATTGAAAATCAAGAAAACAAGTAAGGCAAGTTTCTTTTGTCTTATGAATCAGTAGAAATGAAGAATGAAAGAAAGGATATTATGGCTGAAGAAAGAGTAGAACCAAAACCAATTGACCTTGGTGAATATAAATTTGGTTTCCATGATGATGTAGAGCCTGTCCTATCGACAGGAAAAGGATTGAATGAAGATGTCATTCGTGAACTATCAGCTGCAAAGGGAGAACCTGAGTGGATGCTAGAATTCCGTTTGAAGTCTTATGAAACCTTCAAAAAAATGCCCATGCAAACTTGGGGAGCAGACTTGTCAGAGATTGATTTTGATGACTTGATCTACTACCAAAAACCATCTGATAAACCAGCTCGTTCATGGGATGAGGTTCCTGAAAAAATTAAAGAAACCTTTGAACGTATCGGGATTCCTGAAGCTGAGCGTGCTTATCTAGCTGGTGCCTCTGCCCAGTATGAGTCAGAAGTGGTTTACCACAACATGAAGGAAGAGTTCCAAAAATTGGGGATTATCTTTACAGATACGGATTCTGCCCTCAAGGAATACCCAGACTTGTTTAAACAATACTTTGCGAAGTTGGTACCGCCGACAGATAACAAGTTGGCAGCCCTCAACTCAGCAGTATGGTCCTGTGGACT
>NZ_CAJZDT010000084.1:0-8348 GCF_915066115.1 uncultured Streptococcus sp.
ATCTTTTAAATCAAATCATTGACTAGAAGAAATGGGCATTTCCTACCTAATTACTTTATTCTTTGACTTCTGACACAGTATGCTAGCCCAAGGAAAGCGGTCTAACATTTTTGCAAATTCATAGGCTAAAACAGCTGTTACTAAGAGATACGGAAGAGAAACTATACCTAGCCCAGTGAAACCTATTACTAATCCAGTTGCAGAAAAGGGCGCCCTCAAGGTCACAGACAAAAAGCAAACCGATCCCAAAAGCAAAATGCTTGGCTGGCTATCCCCACCTAGAATCATGCCCAAGAGAGCAGCTCCAGCCATCCCCAAGGCAAAAGATGGCGTAAGAGTACCACCATAGGCCCCTGCCCAAAGGATAATAAGAACGACCACTGCTTTTAGGAAAAACATGAGAAGCACTGTTTGACCACTGCTACCATTTAAAATTTCCTGAGCCATCATACGTCCATTTCCAAGTAGATGTGGAAAATAACTTGCCAATCCAACAAGAAAAAGAAAAGCTGAGGGCAATGTGAGAAGTATTCGTTTATCTTTTATTCTGTTCGAAGATGCTGCCTTACTTAAGCGACCAAAAAGCCAAGCTAGTGGGGTTAAGAAAAGAAGTAATAAAGGTACAATCCACACTTCCTTTAGTGACCATGTGATAGCTGGAATCTGGTAAAGAGCCTGATCTGAAATAACCAAGCCTGCTATATAGGTTGAAACATAGGTAGTCAAACCAACTAAGACAAATCGTTTAATAGATAGAGCAATTCCTAGAGTTTCAAAAACAAAGAAAACACTTGTTAATGGAACCTGATAGACAGCTGCTAAACCAGCACCAGCACCACAAGCAAGGAGAAAGATACAATCCTTCATAGACAGTATACATATTTTTCCAATTGGTCCTGCAGATAGAGTTCCAATCTCTCGTGGTGCAGCTTCTTTGCCAATAGGGGCTCCCCCTCCAACTGCAATGATCTGCCAAATTGAATGAAATAGCTGTTTTAGAAAATGAAGCTTGTATTGTGAAGTCTCATCCTTCATCTGAGCTTTGATGGAATAAATCTTCGACCCTTTTTGCAAGAAATACCAGACCAAGGATGAGCCAAGACCAACAATTATTAAACTTAGTCCTATCCTTGAGGAGGAAACTCCATCTGTCAAAAATCTACTATGATGCTCTGACTGACCAAAAGCTAGACCCTCTATTATCTCTAAAAGATAATGGAGAAATATACCAGATAAACCCGAAACTATTCCTTGTAGAATTACTGCTAGGAATAATCTAAAATTATAAGGGATTTTTCGAAAAATACTCCTCAATTCTATTAACATGATTACAATTCTGCAATAATCGCTTTAAGCAAGCCTTTGAAGTCGCCTTTGACACGTTCAGTCACTTCCACAACTTCTTCGTGGTTGAGTTCTTCTTGGAAACCAGCAGCATGGTTAGTAATACATGAAATACCGAGAACTTTCAAGCCAGAGTGGGCTGCCACAATCACTTCAGGAACAGTGGACATACCAACTGCATCTGCTCCCAATGTCTTATAGGCACGAATTTCTGCAGGTGTTTCATAAGTCGGACCTGTTACACCAATATAGACACCTTCATCAAGCTTGATACCAAGTTTCTTAGCCACTTCATGGGCAGTAGCACGATATTCTGGTGTGTAGGCTTTAGACATATCTGGGAAACGTGGACC
Organism: uncultured Streptococcus sp.; assembly: GCF_915066115.1. Classification (GTDB taxonomy): domain Bacteria; phylum Bacillota; class Bacilli; order Lactobacillales; family Streptococcaceae; genus Streptococcus. The sequence continues at coordinate 1,698 of NZ_CAJZDT010000084.1, forward strand.
AAAATCATCCAAGTTTTCACCCATCAATGGGTTCTGCCCCGTCATATTGATATGGTCTGAGATAGCCATCAAGGTACCAGGACCAAATCCAATACCTCCAGCTGCATTGGTTACAATGACACCTTCGCATCCAAGAACTTTCATAACACGTACTGGGAAAGTCACCACTTCCAGAGGATTTCCCTCGTAGAAATGGAAGCGACCTTGAAGAGCCAAGACCTTTCGACCTGCAAGGTCGCCATATACCAATTTACCAGCGTGACCGACTACTGTCGAACGGCCCCAGTTTGGAATATCTGCATAGTCTACTACAACAGGATTTTCGATTTCTTCTGCAAGTTCCCCCAGACCTGATCCAAGGATTAAACCAAACTCAGGCGCTTGGATTCCTTTTTCTTTCAGGAAAACAGCTGTTTCTTTGATCTTATCTAAAAATGTCATTGTGTGTCTCCTTTATTATTTTTTAGCATTTGACCGATTTTGTCAAAGGTTTTTGCGGTGCGAATAGTGATGTTGCGATAAAAAGGCATCTTGAGCAAGTACTTATGATAGGCAGTTGCATAGTAGGATTCCTCTGAGATTTTCCCCCAGAAAATCCCAAGTTTTCCAAAATGAACCACTTCATCTTTCAGTTCCAAACTGTTCACTTTCTCGATGACTTGATCCACATCCAAGCTCTCCGTGTAGAAGAGCACATCCTTTCGTGCCAAATCTTTGGTCCACCATTCAGGCAGATTCTCAAGTTCCTCTTCAAAGTCCTCAAGACTCAACAAGGAAAAGCTCTGAATAAATGGATAATGGATTTCAAAGAAAGCCTCTAATTTTTCAACCAATTGGGCTTTGGGAGCTGTCGAAGTAAAGAAAATGTTGCCACTGTTGATGTAGGTTTCAACCTTTTCCAGTCCCAACTCTGTCAGTTCTTGACGAAGTTGCGCCATGACAACTTTATTTTTCCCACCTACATTAATGCCCCGAACAAGTAAAGCATATCGCGTCATCTTATACCAATTTATCTAAGAAACTTTCACCAATCATGGCAGTTTCAACACCAAAGTTATCCGCAACTGTTGCTGAGATATCTGCAAAATGTCCAACTGGAATGACCCCATTTCCTTTAAAGGCAGGACTGTAAGCTAAAAGTGGAATATATTCACGAGTGTGGTCTGTTCCTGCATAGGTTGGGTCATTTCCATGGTCCGCAGTAATCAAAAGAAGATCATTCTCTCTCATGGCTGCGATAATTTCAGGCAAGCGTTCATCAAACTCATGCAAGCAATCACGGTAACCATGGGCATCACGACGGTGGCCGTAAAGGGCATCAAAGTCAACCAAGTTTGTGAAGGAGAACCCTTTTTCAAACTCAGCAAGTCCCATTGTCTTCAAGAGTGTATCAATTCCGTGGCTATTTGATTTGTTATGACCCATGTCATGGTTGATACCAGCACCGTTAAAGATATCGTTGATTTTACCAACAGCGTACGTATCGATACCAGCTTCGTTCAATTTATCCAAAACAGTTGGTGCAAATGGAGAAACGGCTAAGTCTCGACGATTTGCCGTACGAGTGAAGTTACCTGGTTCACCAACATACGGACGGGCAATGATACGGCCTAAAAGGGCAGGACGCTCAAGAGTAATTGAACGAGCGTATTCACAGATACGGTACAATTCATCCAAAGGAATGATGTCTTCGTGGGCAGCAATTTGCAAAACAGGGTCAGCTGAAGTATAGATAATCAACTCTCCAGTTTCCATTTGACGTGGTCCGAAATCATCGATAACAGCCGTACCTGAGTAAGGTTTGTTGGCTTCACGAATGACCTTGCGTCCTGAAAATTCTTCGATTTTTGTCAGGATTTCTTCTGGGAATCCGTTCCAAAAAGTATCGAAAGGCTCGGTAATGTTGAGTCCCATGATTTCCCAGTGACCAGTCATGGTATCCTTACCAAGAGATACTTCTTCCAATTTTGTTGCATATCCTGTTGGATTGCTTTCAGCTGGAACAGTCTTAAGAGGAGTTTCTCGAGGAATATTTCCAAGACCAATTTTAGCCATGTTTGGGACATTCAAACCAACTGCTTTTGAAATGTGTCCCAGTGTGTCAGAAGCTCCATCTGGAACCCCTGCATTGACAAAGTTATTAGCATCTGGTGCAGCACCGATTCCTACAGAATCCAGTACCACCAAGTGAATACGATTAAATTTTGACATAGTGTATCTCCTTATTATTTTGCTTTGCTTGAAGTTAAAATCTGAACCCCATTTCGTCCAGCTACGATGACCTTATCCACCATTTGGTTGAATAAGCCGTGCTCTACGACACCAACGATATGGTCCAATTCTTGCCCTAAAGCAATTGGATCTTCAATGACATCCAAGGCAAGGTCAATGATAAAGTTCTGCATATCGGTCACAAAACGTTGGCCATCTTTTTCACGGAAACTTGGTTTGTAGCCAGCTCGCTCAAACCGACGAAAGACCTGTTCTGCGCCATACTGAACCACTTCTACTGGCAATTTAAAAGCACCCAGTTTCTCGACTAGCTTGCTTTCATCCACTACCCAAATATATTCTTTTGAGGGCGTTGCTACAACCTTCTCCATCAGAAGGGCACCACCACCGCCTTTGATTCCGTTAAACTGGCTATCCACCTCATCCGCTCCATCAACCGTCACATCGACAACATCTACTTGGTCAATAGACTTGAGCGGGATATTAAGCCCTTCAGCCTGTTTACTAGTCACACTAGAAGTCGTTACAGCTGTAATCTGCAATCCTTCTTCCTTGATACGACGACCGATTTCTTCTACAAAATAATAGGCAGTAGAACCCGTTCCCAGTCCGACAACCATGCCATCCTTGACAAACTCAGCAGCCTTGATACCTGCCATTTTCTTCAAATTTTCCACTCAAACACCTCCATTAAAGAGCTACTTTCATTATAACATGTATCCTTTTTTATTTCATGGATACACTAGAAAAACCCGAACATTTTTATTTCGGGTTTTGGTGTCCTATTTAACCATATCAGGATCGTAATCATAGAATCCTGTATCGAGAAAACGATTTTTAGGATGTAACTTGCGCACTTCCTCATCTAACAAGAAGGCTTGGTCATGGCTAAAGTTGCCCTCTTGAATCAAACTACGTGCTTGGATAAAGAGTTTGGCAATCTCAACAAAGTTTTGACCAGGTGTATAGAGACCTTCTAATTTCCAGTGAGTAAAGCCATGATCTACCAATTCTGTCAATTTGGTCATCAAATCAAGGTCATTGTTTGCAAAGATATGGGTACCATGATTGTCTTCAAAAATGGAATAGTGGCTCTCTGGGTCGCTTGGTTCAGCCAAGAAGAGGTCACGTTTACGCGTCTTTTCATCATCGATATGCGTAAAGTTATAGTAGTTTTGCAAGAGTGGACGTTTAGAATGGTGAATAACACTAGCACCGTAAACCAAAACTTCAGCAGGAATTTCCAAAATCTCTGGCATTTTGAAAAGTTCAGCAGATGGAATTTCACGCGCCAAAACAGCCTCAGATGCGCCAGCCTTTTGTCCCCAGAAGTTAATCTGACGACTACTTGTCACCATTGTTGAAGCATCGTAGATAGTCTTAAAGGAATAACCATCGCGATTGACCACATAAAAGACACCTGCATCCCCAATTGTAATGTAATCTGTCTTAATTTCTTCCAAAAAGTCTAAGAAAGGTTTGATACGGTCCATCATATCTTGGTGCATGAGGGCATTGACTGCAACAATCAATTCCTTACCAGCATCATGAACCAGCTTAGCGATTTCACGCAATTGGTCATAACTAAAGGTTGTTGGCAGACGAAGACCAAAATCTTTCTCACCGACATAGATACGGTCCACGCCAGCTTCGAGCAGTTGTTCAACTTGTTCAATACTTTCAGCAGTTGCTGTAATAATAATCTTTTCCATAAGAAAAATTATACCACATTTCTGGAAAATCAGCTATGAATACTGGGAGTTTTACAAAAAGTAAGTCTTATTTTTAAATTTTGAAATTAAAAAGTGAACAGTAACCAACACCGTTCACTCTCTTTTTATGCATGTGTTTCTTCAACTAGGTGACCATCATTCATGATATAAATACGGTCAACCTTATCAAGAAGTCGTGTATCATGTGTAATCATAACAACTCCTCTACCTTGTTCATGGGCAATGCCAGCCAACATCTCCGTTACTTGGTAGGCACGCTGGGTATCCAGACTAGCTGTTGGCTCATCAGCAAGCACAATGCTTGGATTGTTATAGAGGGCTCTAGCAATCGCAGCTCGTTGACGTTCTCCACCTGACAATGCCTTGGGATACTGATCTTGTACTTTTTCCAAATCCAACAAGTCAAAAAGTTCTTTCCGGTCACTTTTACTATTTTTTCTCTTATCTAGTCTGTCAATCAAATCCAGCTGTTCCTTGACCGTTAGAAAAGGAATTAAGTTTGAAGCCTGGAGAATGAAGCCAAACTCTCTAAAACGGAGGTCTGTTTTCTCCTTCTCCGTCAAATTGCCTGTTTCCTTCCCCTTTACTAGAATCTTTCCACTAGATGCTTCCTGAAGTTGACCTAAAGTTGTTAGAAAGGTCGTCTTTCCAGAACCTGATGGCCCAACGATCGCCACGAACTCTCCCGCATTTAGCTGAAAATTAGTCTCATGCAAGGCAACGACTTTCATCTTTCCTTCCCCATAGGTTTTTGTCACTTGCTTCATTTCTATCAATGCTGTCATACTATTCTCCTTATCACTCTGCAATCGCAGTAATCGGGTCCACCTTTAGCAAGCGTGGAAGTGAAATGACACCACCTAGAAGGGCCATCAAGGAAATTACCAAGCTTAGGACAGAATAGGCTAACCAACTTGGGTAGAAAAAGAAGGTAGCTGGCAAGACTAAAATCACTCCTCCAACAGCCAGCAAGGCTAAAGCAATCCCCATACTAGCTAGGAAGAAGATTTGACAGAAAAGAGACCATACAATGGTTTTGATCTGTATTCCCTGAGCCCGCATTATTCCATAAAGTCCTAGTTTTTGTATGGTAATGATATAAACAAATATACCCACAATCAAGCCTGTGATGACAATCATAGCAAGAATCATCCCTGAAAATACATTCACCTGAGGTGTGTAACCAGGAATTTTCGAAATCATTTTTGGAATGGAAATCTGTTTCAGCCCATCCCCAGCCACTTCTATATCATTTTTCAATACCAAGGCAGAGATGGAACGATTGGCCTTCAAGGTTCCTTGTAAGGTCCAATAAGTTGTCAAACTCGTAAAGACAACTGGCTCAGTAAAAAACTTATTTCCTTTAGTCAGCCCTACAATCTTGTAACTTACTTCGCTTCCATTGAGCTGAATGGCATCACCCAACTTCATTCCATAGTTTTCAAAGGACTGATCCACGACCACCTCATCATCCCCTTCAGGATAACGGCCCTCCGTCAAACTAGGAGAGATAAAAGCGTCCCACTCTTGAGCAAAGATGGAAACATTGACCTTTTCACTATCATCGACTAGATTGGTCACAGCAAACATATACCCTAGTGGAGCAGCCTCTTTAGAACTCTTATCCTTGTAGTCCTTTTCAGGAATAAAAGATGCTGTCAAATTATCATTTGCGTAGTCAGATAAAACTATACCCGTCGCTTGCCAATTATCAATAGCTGCCCGGTTGTTTCGCACAAGACCAAGAGCTAGACTGGTCATAAAAAAGACCATAAAAGCGATAAGAAAAATGGTAGTTAGAATCAAACTATATCGAAGTTTGTTTCGTAATATTTCTTTGATAGCAAGATACATGCTTATCTCCTTTAACTTTTCCAAGAGGTATCAATTAGACACCTCACTACTATAAAAATAGGAGACAGAAAATCTGTCTCTGTATTCAAAACAAATCTCACTAATCAAATCAAATAAAATAAAGAAAATAAGGAAATAATTTTCCTAAAAATGAATCAATTGGTAGCTCTATTTTCTTAGGAATATAATCAATTATGAATATTAATAAGTATTTGGTGTCCATCCATCCTATCATTTTCACATTATGGTGTCAAGAAAAGTGATTTTGAAAAAGGACTTTATTCTTATTGTAACCTTTCTGTAATAATTCTCTGCTGAAAAAATGATAAAATAGGTATGTACTGTTAAGGAGAGAATAATGCCCGTAAGAAAATTACAATCCTATGAGGTAGACTATCAAGAAGAATTAAGCCAGCAGGTTCCTCGCTATCAAGATTATACACCTGAAGCACAATCTGATGCCAATCTCAAGGAAATCCTATTTTTTGTTAATATCGCTGTTTTTTGTATCTGTATTGCTATCTTTAGTTTTATCTTTTTATCATTAAAATTATCAACTGCTCTTGCCTTTGCCGCAGCAATCGGATCCAGCTTACTTGTTTTAAAAGTTCAACGGTCTATTATCAAACGAAAACGTAGAAGATAAATCCAAAATATCGCTCCAGCTGGAGCGATATTTTTATTTTTTCTTTTTAGATGGTGTGTGGATGGCAATCTTCACTTCAAAGATTGTTCCCTTTGGTTTATTATCTTTAACAGTAATGGTTCCTTTTAGGGCATCTACAATTTGCTTGGCTAGGGATAAACCTAAACCGAAACCACCTTTTTGACG
>NZ_CAJZDT010000085.1:0-8204 GCF_915066115.1 uncultured Streptococcus sp.
TAGGAAACTAACCGCAGGTTGCTTAAAGCACTGCTTTGAGGTTGCAGATGAGACTGACGAAGTCAGGAACCATACCTACTCTAAGGGCGACGTTGACGAGGTTTGAAGAGATTTTCGAAGAGTATTAACTAGGAGAAGTTATGCGTTTTATCTATCTGATCATTGGTTTTTTATCACTAGCCTTGGCTATTGTTGGAGTTGTTTTACCTTTGCTGCCTACAACGCCTTTTCTTTTGTTGTCTATTGCTTGTTTCTCCAGAAGTTCTAAGCGCTTCGAAGATTGGCTTTATCATACTAAGCTCTATCAAGCATATGTTGCTGATTTTCGCGAGACTAAGTCTATTGCGCGTGAACGAAAGAAAAAAATCATCGTATCCATCTACATTTTGATGGGAATTTCCATTTATTTTGCTCCTCTCTTACCTGTCAAAATTGGTCTAGGAGCCTTGACCATCTTTATCACTTATTATCTCTTCAAGGTCATTCCAGACAAAGAATAGGTAAAATTTGTTACTATTTCCCTTGATAAAATTGAAAGCATATTCACAACAATATGATATAATAAATTCAAAGTAATCTTCAAGGAGAATCAAATGATTTACGAATTTTGTGCTGAAAATGTGACCTTGCTTGAAAAAGCGATGGAGGCTGGAGCTCGCCGAATCGAACTCTGTGATAATCTAGCAGTTGGTGGAACAACACCCAGCTATGGAGTGACCAAGGCAGCAGTTGAATTGGCAACCAACTACGATACGATCATTATGACCATGATTCGTCCCCGTGGTGGCGACTTTGTCTATAATGATATGGAAATTGCTATCATGCTAGAAGATATTCGTTTGACTGCTCAGGCTGGAAGTCAAGGGGTTGTATTTGGGGCTTTAACTGCTGAGAAGAAGTTGGATAAAACTAATCTGGAGAAGTTAATTGCTGCATCAAAAGGAATGGAAATTGTCTTCCACATGGCCTTTGATGAATTGAGTGATGAAGACCAGTTGGAAGCTATTGACTGGCTTAGCCAAGCTGGTGTCACCCGTATCCTGACTCGTGCTGGTGTGTCTGGCGATTCACTAGAGAAACGTTTTGCTCACTATCACAGAATTTTGGAACATGCTAAAGGTAAAATTGAAATTCTACCAGGTGGGGGGATTGACCTTGACAACCGTCAAACTTTTATCGACCAGTTGGGCGTGACACAATTGCATGGAACCAAGGTTGTCTTTTAAAAAATAGAAAGGAACTGCTAGCTTTGGGTAGCAGTTTTCACTTATGTTTGAAATTTTTAAATCCTATCAATTGAATCAAGAAAAGGCTCATGATTATGGTTTTGTAGAAAATGGTGGAGTCTGGACCTATAGTTGCCAGATTTTGCAAGGTGACTTTGTCATGACTGTATCTATCACTGCTGATAATGTGAGTTTTCAAGTCTTTGACCAGGAGACTGGTGATCTCTATCCTCAAGTCCATATGGAAAGCATGAGAGGAAGTTTTGTCGGAAATGTCCGTGAGGCTTGTTTGGAGATTCTTTACCAAATTCGGAAGGCTTGTTTTGATGCACAAGATTTTATCTGTCCTCAGACTAAGCGTATCATGGTTCAGGTTCAGGAAAAGTATGGAAATCAGTTGGAATATCTATGGGAGAAATCTCCTGATACGGCAGTATTACGTCATGAAGGCAATCAAAAGTGGTATGCTGTTTTGATGAAAATCTCTTGGAATAAATTGGAAAAGGGTAGAGAAGGTCTAGTCGAAGCAGTTAATCTTAAACACGACCAAGTATCCGATTTACTTTCACAAAAGGGTATTTATCCAGCTTTTCATATGAACAAACGCTACTGGATTAGTGTGGCTCTTGATGGTACTTTGTCAGATTCAGCAATCCTGGAATTGATAGAAAAAAGTTGGAACTTAACCTCTAAAAAATGAAACATTTCAAGGATTTTCAAGAACTTTCAATTAGCTAAATATTCTATACTGAAGAAATTTTCAGAAAATATTGGATTTTTTCTTGACAAGTACTTTTGCCTATGCTAAAATACTAAACAAGATATCAAACGAAGGAGAAAGTCAAACATGAAAACAGCTAAGTTTAATCAATTTGCTTTGTTGTTGAGGTACTCGGGCTAGTGCAAAAAGCATTAGTCCTGTTTGGCTTACCAAGCGGGAATGAATCAACATCTCGCTTGGACTTCTAAGCGAGATGTTTTTTTAAAACCACATTTGGAAAAGGGGAAATCTTATGAGAACAGTTGAATTTCTAGATACCAGCCTTCGGGATGGAGAACAGACACCTGGTGTTAATTTTTCAATCAAGGAAAAAATTGCCATTGCAAGACAGCTGGAGAAATGGGGTATTTCAGCAATTGAAGCTGGTTTTCCAGCGGCTAGTCCAGACTCATTTACGGCAGTTCAGGAGATTGCTAAGGCCTTGAAGAAAACAGCGGTGACTGGTTTGGCACGCTCTGTCAAGTCTGATATTGATGCTTGTTACGAGGCACTCAAGGACGCAAAGTATCCACAGGTTCATGTCTTTATCGCTACCAGTCCGATTCACCGAAAGTATAAGCTCAATAAGAGCAAGGAAGAGATTTTGAAAGCAATCAGTGAGCATGTCTCTTATGCCCGTTCTAAGTTTGAAGTGGTCGAATTCTCGCCAGAAGATGCGACTAGAACAGAGTTGGATTTCCTCTTGCAAGTTGTTCAAACAGCGGTTGATGCAGGTGCGACTTATATCAATATCCCTGATACGGTAGGATTTACCACACCAGAGGAATACGGAGCTATCTTCAAACACTTGATTGAGAATGTCAAGACGGATCGTCAGATTATCTATTCGCCTCACTGCCACGATGACCTTGGAATGGCAGTGGCTAATAGCCTTGCTGCCGTCAAGAATGGGGCAGGACGTGTCGAAGGAACCATCAATGGTATCGGGGAGCGAGCTGGTAATGCTGCTTTGGAAGAAATAGCAGTGGCGCTCAATATTCGCCAAGATTACTATCAAGCAGAAACTAGTATTGTTTTAAATGAAACCATCAATACGTCAGAAATGGTTTCTCGCTTCTCTGGTATTCCAGTTCCTAAAAACAAGGCTGTGGTTGGTGGTAATGCCTTTTCTCACGAATCTGGTATTCACCAAGATGGAGTCCTTAAAAATCCTCTTACCTATGAAATCATCACTCCTGAATTGGTAGGTGTCAAGAGTAATAGCCTTCCGCTTGGAAAATTATCTGGACGTCATGCTTTTGTTGAGAAACTGAGAGAATTGGCCCTAGATTTTACAGAAGAGGATATCAAACCACTCTTTGCGAAGTTCAAGGCACTGGCCGACAAGAAACAAGAAATCACAGATGCAGATATTCGTGCTCTGGTAGCTGGAATCATGGTTGAAAATCCAGAAGGCTTCCACTTTGATGATTTACAACTGCAAACCCATGCAGATAATGACATTGAAGCACTCGTTAGCCTAGCCAATATGGATGGTGAAAAAGTCGAATTTAATGCGACAGGGCAAGGTTCCGTTGAAGCGATTTTTAACGCTATCGATAAGTTCTTTAACCAATCCGTCCGCTTGGTATCCTATACTATTGACGCTGTGACAGATGGAATTGATGCCCAAGCTCGGGTCTTGGTTACTGTTGAAAATAGAGATACAGAAACCATCTTTAACGCAGCAGGTCTTGATTTCGATGTGTTGAAGGCTTCGGCTATTGCCTACATCAATGCCAATACCTTTGTTCAAAAAGAGAATGCTGGTGAGATGGGGCGAAGTGTTTCCTACCGCGATATGCCTAGTGTGTAAAGGAGAATGCTATGACAAAAAAAATAGTAGCTCTAGCAGGGGACGGAATCGGTCCAGAAATCATGGAGGCTGGTTTAGAGGTTCTGGAAGCCCTAGCTAAAAAAACAGGCTTTGTCTATGAAATAGACAGACGACCTTTTGGAGGTGCAGGTATCGATGCTGCAGGGCATCCCTTACCTGATGAAACCCTTAAAGTATGTCGTGAAGCAGATGCTATTCTCCTAGCGGCTATCGGTAGTCCTCAGTATGATGGAGCAGCGGTTCGGCCTGAACAAGGCTTGTTGGCTCTCCGTAAGGAACTCAATCTTTATGCCAATATTCGCCCAGTTAAGATTTTTGAGAGTCTCAAGCATTTGTCACCACTAAAACCAGAACGAATTGCTGGGGTGGACTTTGTCGTTGTGCGGGAGTTGACAGGCGGGATCTACTTCGGAGATCATATTCTTGAAGAGCAAAAAGCGCGTGATATCAATGACTATAGCTATGAGGAAGTGGAGCGGATTATTCGTAAAGCCTTTGAAATCGCAAGAAATCGCAGAAAAATCGTTACTAGTATCGATAAGCAAAATGTTTTAGCGACATCAAAACTCTGGCGGAAAGTAGCTGAGAAGGTCTCACAGGATTTCCCAGATGTGACCTTGGAACACCAGTTAGTGGACTCAGCTGCCATGCTCATGATTACCAATCCTGTCAAGTTTGATGTTATCGTAACGGAGAATCTTTTCGGAGATATTCTATCTGATGAATCAAGCGTTCTATCTGGCACGCTTGGAGTTATGCCATCAGCCAGTCATTCTGAAAATGGACCAAGTCTCTATGAACCTATTCACGGTTCAGCGCCTGATATTGCAGGTCAAGGAATTGCCAATCCTATCTCCATGATTTTATCAGTGGCCATGATGTTGAGAGATAGTTTTGGATGTTATGAGGATGCAGAGCGCATTGAACGTGCTGTTGAGGCAAGTTTAGCGGCTGGCGTTTTAACGAGAGATATAGGTGGACAGGCTTCGACCAAGGAAATGACAGAAGCTATTATTGCAAGGTTATGAAGTTAGACGAAAAAATTACTCTAGTCCTTTTGATTTGGAATGTCATGGTTTTCTTGATTTATGGCATTGACAAATCCAAGGCAAGAAGAGGTGCTTGGCGCATCCCAGAGAAAATCTTACTCATTTTGGCTCTTACTTGTGGTGGTTTTGGTGCCTGGTTAGCAGGAATCACCTTTCACCACAAGACTCGAAAATGGTATTTTAAAACAGTTTGGTTTCTCGGGATGGTAACCACACTAGTAGCCTTATATTTTATTTGGAGGTAATGGATGGCAGGAAAATCGATTTTTGATAAATTATGGGACCGCCATGTCATCACAGGAGAAGAGGGGCAGCCCCAACTCATGTATGTGGACCAGCACTATATTCATGAAGTGACTAGTCCCCAAGCTTTTCAAGGATTACGAGATGCAGGTCGCAGATTGAGACGGCCAGACTTGACATTTGGAACCTTTGACCACAATGTACCAACTGTCAATATCTACGATATTCGAGATGTCATTTCCAAGGCTCAAATTGATAAGCTTGCTGAAAATGTTGAGGAATTTGGGATCGAACATGCTGCCCACGGTTCTGAAAAACAGGGGATCGTTCACATGGTTGGTCCAGAAACAGGACGAACCCAACCAGGGAAATTTATTGTCTGTGGAGATAGCCATACAGCAACTCACGGAGCTTTCGGAGCAATCGCTTTTGGAATTGGGACCAGTGAAGTTGAGCATGTCTTCGCGACCCAGACACTCTGGCAGGTCAAACCCAAGAAAATGCTGGTGGAATTCACAGGAGTTCCTCAAAAGGGAGTTTATTCCAAGGATTTCATTTTAGCCTTGATTGCCAAGTACGGTGTTGCTTGCGGCGTTGGCTACGTGGTGGAATATCGTGGACAAGCTATTGATGCACTGAGCATGGAAGAGCGAATGACCATCTGCAATATGTCCATCGAGTTTGGATCCAAGATGGGAATCATGAATCCGGACCAAACCACCTATGATTATCTCAAGGGAAGGGAATGTATTCCAGAGGACTTTGAAGAGGCTGTGGCGGATTGGAAAACAATTGTCAGTGATGATGATGCTGTTTATGATAAGGTTATCCAGATGGATGTTTCAGACTTGGCTCCTATGGTGACCTGGGGAACCAACCCTGCTATGGGGGTTGACTTTGACAGTAGCTTCCCAGAAATCAAAGATATGAATGATGAGCGAGCTTACAATTATATGGATTTGGAACCAGGTCAAAAGCCAGAAGATATTGAACTAGGTTATATCTTTATCGGCTCTTGTACCAATGCTCGTCTCAGCGATTTGCAACTGGCTGCGCGATTTGTTAAAGGAAAGAAAATTGCTCCTAATCTAACAGCTATCGTGGTTCCAGGCTCTCGTCCTGTCAAACGAGCTGCTGAGAGGTTGGGCTTGGACAAGGTCTTTCTGGATGCTGGCTTTGAGTGGCGAGACCCAGGTTGCTCTATGTGCCTAGGGATGAATCCTGATAAGGTTCCAGATGGTGTCCACTGTGCCTCAACAAGCAATCGAAACTTTGAGGACAGACAAGGATTTGGCGCTAAGACCCATCTCTGCAGTCCAGCTATGGCAGCTGCGGCAGCTATCGCAGGGCGTTTCGTAGATGTTCGGCAAATGCCAGAAGCCCAGTAAGGAGAGGATATGGAGAAATTTACAGTTTATACGGGAACGACCGTTCCTCTCATGAATGATAACATCGACACCGACCAAATCCTACCCAAGCAGTTTCTAAAGTTAATTGATAAAAAAGGCTTTGGTAAGTACCTCATGTATGCTTGGCGTTATCTGGATGACAAGTATACTGAGGATCCAGACTTTGTCTTTAACAGATCTGAATACCGTAAAGCAACTATCCTCATCTCAGGGGATAACTTTGGGGCAGGTTCTTCGAGGGAACACGCAGCTTGGGCTCTAGCTGACTATGGTTTTAAAGTCGTGATTGCGGGGTCTTTTGGTGATATTCATTACAATAATGAACTCAATAATGGCATGTTGCCCATTGTTCAGCCCAGAGAGGTTCGAGAGAAACTAGCTCAGCTACAACCAAGTGACCAGGTAACTGTGGACTTGGAACAACAAAAAATCATCTCACCAGTTGGAGAATTCACTTTTGAAATCGATAGCGAATGGAAACACAAGCTCTTAAATGGTTTGGATGATATCGGTATTACTTTGCAGTATGAAGACTTGATTGCTGCTTATGAAAAACAACGACCAGACTACTGGCAGGATTAGAAGAAAAATAGAAAAGGAAATAGAACTATGACAAAACACATTCAATGGAACGGAACACTTTCACAAGAAGGCTACGACATTTTAAAAGGTGAGGGCGGATGTATCGTTTGTCCTACTAAAGTTGGTTACATTATCATGACTAGCGACAAGGCAGGACTTGAGCGCAAGTTCGCAGCCAAAGAACGTAACCGTAACAAACCAGGTGTTGTTCTCTGTGGTAGCATGGATGAGCTTCGCGCTTTAGCACAACTCAACCCAGAAATTGAAGCCTTTTACCAAAAACATTGGGACGAAGATATTCTTCTTGGCTGTATCCTTCCTTGGAAACCAGAAGCCTTTGAAGAACTCAAAGCATACGGTGATAGCCGTGAAGAACTTATGACTGACGTGCGTGGTACTAGCTGTTTTGTTATCAAATTCGGGAAAGCTGGTGAACAATTAGCTGCCAAACTTTGGGAAGAAGGCAAGATGGTCTATGCCTCATCTGCAAACCCATCTGGAAAAGGAAACCGTGGTAAGGTAGAAGGAATCGGAGAACGCATCGAAGGAGCAGTTGACCTTGTTATCGAGGCAGACGACTATGTGGCATCAATCCAGCCTGACAAAACGATTGAAACACGCTACGAGCAAGGTGTGATGGTATCTATGGTAGATAAAGACGGCAAACTAATTCCTGAACAAGGAGGAGCACGTTCAACTTCACCAGCTCCAGTTGTGATCCGTAAAGGGCTTGACATTGATAAAATCATGATGCACCTGTCAGACACCTTTAACTCATGGGACTACCGTCAGGGTGAGTATTATTAAGATAAAAAAGAAGTCTAGTGTTATGAGGGAATACCCCACTCTACACTAGGCTTTTCTTTAGAAATTCTTTTCTTTTTTTTATAGATATGATATGCTATAAGAGTAGTTGGTACTAATAGAATACGTACTCCTTAAACAATAAAAATGAAGGTGATGTAAAGATGAATTATAGTAATGTGAGCTTAGATAATTTTTGTGAATGGTTAATCAAGGAAAGAAAGAATTTTGAAAATAATTTAAAAGATGATTGTACTAAAAGTCAAAACTTACTAAAGGAATTTTTAAATGATT
>NZ_CAJZDT010000086.1:0-8125 GCF_915066115.1 uncultured Streptococcus sp.
AAGAACCGCTCCATACGAACCTGCTTTACTAACAACTGCTCCACTAGCCATAAATAATCCTGTACCTATACATCCACCTATGGCAATCATACTAATATGACGAGCTTGTAACTTTCTTTCCATTTTCTTGATAACAATTTCTGTTATGAGAATTGAAATCGTCTTTGAGATGGTTTCCTTGGAGGACGAAAGGGTGAAGTTTACTCTTTGCCATAATATAGATTCCTTTATTTAATTTAATGGTTCTTTAGTACAATCAAGTATGAGTTGTTTGTACTGCTAGAGCTATTAAAGCTAGCTAGAGTGAAACCTATCTGTATCTAAAACTTTTTAGAAGAATAATCAATAGTTTGCAAATATGAGTTTTGTTTCAAGTAAATGATTGAGTAGTTCCTTTTAAAATTGATAACAGGTATAAGGTATTTCTCTAACTAACGACAGTAGTTATTGGTCTTTGAAAATTAAATAAAAAAACGTGTCAGGCAATGATAGACACTGACCAAACACGAATATAAGAATTTAGCAATTTAATTATACGTGAATTTTGGGAAAATGTCAAGACTTGCTTGATTGTAGGTATATTTCATGGAGTCTAGTTGTTTTTCAATTTTGAGAAGAACCCTTTCTCAGTTACGTGCTTACGTGTGACCTTTATTTTGACTTTCTTAAACTCAGTCACATCTACTAACTAGATTCCATGAAATGTATCTACAAAACTTTATAGATTCTAAACTCTTTGCTGACTTTTTAGTAAGACTACGGAAAGCATAGATAACGTATAATGATGAATATTGTACAAAAAGTTGTCAAATATGGATTTGAGTCAAAAGATTTAATGTAAAGATGAATAATCAACTTCACAATATTGTAAATGATGGATATTGTTTTAGTAATGATTTCAGTCATAATGTTCTCTTTTCTAATATTTTTTGAAAACAAAAATCCAGCAAAGTGTGTTTCCATCTTACTAAGCTGTTTACGATATTTTGTTTTTTGTTTTTATATGCGGTATTATTATACCATAAGTAAATATGGTTGGCAAGGAGTTTAGAGTTTGTAAAGTTCACGTTGGGTTTTTCGTCCTTTCGCCTTAGTAGATAAGAAAAGGGAACTGACGGCTGTGGAGCAGTCAATGATACTTTGAAGAGGTAGCTAGAGTGAGATAGTGAGGCTTTATCGTATGGTCGGTGTGTAAGAGTAAAATCTTGCTAATGCCTTTGGGTAAGAAAGAGGGGATATTGAGTTATCCTTAAATTTGTGACCTTGGCGAAGGTAGTAGGCTGAGAAGCCGAAAGTATGCGAAGATAAGAGCATACAAAAAAAGAGTAACAAAAAAAGGCTTTGAAATATAAGCCTTTTTAATTTTACTCAAAAAAACAAAATTAACAATCATTTAATTTTTATAAAACAGGTTTTGTCCTGATAAGAATTGAAAGTATTGTTAGTTTTCACAAGGGAATTATTGAGTTCCTTTATGTAAATTAACAATATGAGTAGAGGTGTAGAGAAGAAGAAAAGAGGAATCAAAATGATTAACGTATCAAAAGCATTGATTTTGTATAGAGAAAGAAATAATAAGTCTGAAGATGATTTAGCAAATTATTTAGGTATCCAAAAGAAAGCATATAAACGCTATGAAAGTGGAGAACGTGAGCCTGGTATTGATAAACTTTACAAGCTAGCAAAGTATTATAATTGTGCGATAGATGATTTTATCAATGTTGATGAAAAATTCACTGTGAAGCGTGAAGAAGTTTTGTCCACAAAGGACTTAGATAATCTAGGGTGTCACCATCAATTTTCTCATGGATTGGTAACAATGTTGACTAAAGGGAAAAGTTATGAAGAAACTATTCGCTTTGCTGGTGATGATAAGACTAAGTATGTTTATAAGAGTGAAGTGAAGCGATTCTTACTTGAACTAATTGAAAAGATTGAGTAGTAGGAAAGAGGTGTGTTAAAATCGAAGAGTATGGTTATAAAGAGGGGTTAAGAACATATTCCGAAGAATGGATCATAAAAGAGTATAATCGAATCTATAGTCGATTCTGCTGGAATTTGAAAATCTATGCTCATGTAAAAAATGGTGCTGATGTCTATGTATCATCAAAGAAAAGCTGCGATGATTTATATTATCAGTTGTATGGTGTTGGACAGTTGACTCGTTGTTATTACAGCAAGATAATTTCTAAAATCGAAAGAACGTATGCTTATTTTAGAGAAAATGGAGTGATTATTGAGTTTTAAAAAAATGTTGAATCTGAGAAAGATATTTTATAATAAGTAATATTATTTTAAGTAGATGGGTAAAATTTTAGAAGGTCAGTTTTAACTGGCTTTTTTTGTTTATAGAAAAGGAGAAAAAATGATTTTAGTAGTTTATAAACGATCTCGTTCACCTTCATAGAATGGGATTGTAAAATTGAAATTTTTATTTATAGAAAAAAGGAGAAAAAAATAGATGTCAAAGACACAAGAATTTAAGGCTTACGGTTCAATCCGTAAAATGAAGGTTGGTGGTGCATGTGGTGTTATTCTTGCACTTGGAATGTTGGGAATGGTATTTTCTTCAACGGTATCGGCTGATGAAGTTTCAACTGCTAAGCCTGTTGCTGTAGAAAAGAAAACAGAAGTAGAAGTTCTTATTGCTCATGACAATCTTGACAAAGCTGTAACAGACGCTAAAAATGCAGGCGTTAAAGTTGAAGTTGGAGCAGTTCAGGACAAAGGTGTTGCAACCTCTGAAACAGTAGCAGGTAAGCAGAAAGAAATTGAAGCTGATTATGCTAAACAGGAAAAAGATGTCAAAACTGTTACTGCTGATTATTCTTCTAAAGTAGATAAAACTACTAAAGAACGTGAAGTAATCGAAAAAGAAAACAAGGATAAACAAGATAAGTTTGAAAAAGCTGTAAAAGATCGTGAAGCAGAAGTCAAACGTATTGAAGCTGAAAATAAGGCTATTCTTGCTGACAATGCTAAAAAAGAAGCTGATACCAAAGCTGAAAATGAGCGTATCGCAAAGGACAACGCTGAAAAAGAAGCTACTTATAACAAAAACGTAGCAGATCAAAAAGCCTACAATGAAAAGGTTGAAAAGGACAACGCTGATTTAAAAGCTGACTATGACAAAAAACAAGCAAAATATGAAAGCGATCTTGCTGAGTACAACAAGAAAAAAGCAGAACTTGCTAAGAAGGGGGTAAAAGCTGAAAAACCTCATATCAAGGTTTATGGTGATTACGACAACAGCAAGCGTGGTAGAGTTGGGTACTACAGCAACCTAACAGCTTCATTTGAAGGTGTTGACGGTCTAACTGCTGTAAAAGATTATATTGGTTTGCACTCTGATACTACTATTAGTGGTAGTCGTGCAGGATTGCTTGGGAAAAATCCTGAATATTTTGCTGAAATTGTAAATCCAAAAGCAGGTGATTCTTTCACTCTTCATAATGTTGCTGAAAGTAAAGATGGTAAGAAAATCTCTGCTAAGTTTACTTTTAATAGTGTTGAAGCTTATTTTGTAAAAGATGGAAAACCGTTAAGTGATACTAGAATTTATGTTCGTAAAGATAATGGAAGTGGCTCTATTAACTTTGTATATGGGAACTTGATTCAATTTGATACTAAAATTGATTTATTCTATGAAAAGACAAATAAACCTGCTGTGACAGCGATCGCTTCCACGTTCAATGATATTGATTATGGACAAGAATTAAGATTTACTTATCAAGACGGTTCAGAAGGTATTGTCCTTAACCCTAACGGTTCAGAAGTCAAGAAAATTACTCGTGGTGGCAAGGAATATTATAAGGGCGAGTATAAGTTGGCTTATGAAAGTGACCATCCTTCTATGGGGGTTAAAAAAGGAGATTTATATTATGCTAACGTAGGTGACGAAAGTGATATTCCTTTAGGTTCACTTCTTTCTGTTGGATATGGTTCTAGCTTTAATTTTGCTTATCATATCGGTACAGGTGTGGCAAGTGAGGAAGAAATTGAGTCAAAACGAGCAGAAGTAATTGGTCAAAATGGTGGCAAAAACCTTGCCGATAAGGATATTTTCTATCAAGACGGTTGGGCTGTTGGTTTCTTTGGTAAAGCAAGTTCAACTGTACCAATCCAAATTGTAACTACACCACCTACAAAACCTGAGTACACTCCAAAAGACACTAAGGAAATTCCTAAACCTAAATTGGAGAAACCAAAAGAGTTTGTACCTCGTACAACACTCCCAATTCCACCTGCTCCAACTCCACCAGAGAAGAAAAAAATTCCTAAAATGCCTTTAGTTCCTACCGTAAAAGTGAATTATTCACGTTTGCGTGTTCAACCTTCAACTCCAAAACCTGTGAAGGCTATTACTGATAATTATGGTCACAACATTGATGTCGCAAATACATTTGACAAAAATGTGAAATTCAGTTTGACAACTGATTACAAACCATATTCAACATTTACTGCTGATTCTAAGACTTATGGTAAAACATGGGCTATGGCGGATGACGTACAAGATGGTGCTTATAAAGTAGATGACAGCAAAATTACTATGAAGGATTCTACTGGTAAAGACGTTAAGGCTTTGTTTAATATGTATCATGTTCTTTCTGAAAAACAACGTACAAAAGAAATTCAAAGCATTTTGAAAGAAGCTGGATTGAACCCTAAAGGTGAGTTTTACCTTTGGGTAGCGAAAGATTCTGCTTTATTCTATCAAAATTACGTTAAACAAGCTAAGAATATCACGATTGACCTTCCTGCTCGTTTGCTTGTAGAAAAAGGCAAAATTGTGAAAAACGACTTTAACCAAATTGACTTTGGTAATGGCTTTGTTTCTAACTTGGTAACAGTTCAAATTCCTGACTTGAAACCTGAAAAACACGCTTTAGATCACAAAGATAACTCTAAGGTGCGTGACGGTCAAGAAATTCAAATTGGCGAGTACCTACGTTACCTCTTGGACGGTGTGACTGTTCCTTCTAAGCACGATACTCTTTACCAATATGACGGTATTGATATGCTTGACTTGAAGCATGACAGATACACAGGGAATTGGTCTGGTGTCATTCGTGGTACAGAATACGTTGCTGACAAAGACCTGATTCTTCCTTATGATGTAGTCTTGTCTGGCGGTAAAGTGGTTAAGGCAGGAGACAAGATTGCTAAAGGTTCTACTTATGCGTTCCAATTTGATTTTAATCAAAGTACAAACTCTGACTTTATTAAGAAAATCGTTAAAGTCACATGGAACGAAAAAGACGGTAAGTGGGCTTACACTATTGACAAAGAGTTTTTGAACTCTCTAGGAGTTAAAGGTACGTTTGACGTTGATTTCTATATCGAAGTCGAACGTATTGCAAGTGGTGATGTTGAAAATACATTTGTAAATATTGTTAATGGTCAAGAAATGGAAGCTAAAGTTGTAACTCATACTCCTGAGCAACCAAAACCACAAGAACCTAAGAAACCATCTTTACCGAACACTGGTACTGCTTCTAGTATGCTTGGATTTGTAGGAACTGGTATCTTGTCTATGTTAGGTTTAGTTGGGATCAAGCGTAAAAAAGATTAAGATATTGTTGTAAGGGCGATAATAAAACAGGACTTATCGTCCTTTATTTTTTTAAAGAAAAAATGTAAATAGAAAAGGAAATTGAAAAAAATGGCAAAAATTAAAAAACTCCCTGTGGGATTGAATGTGATTGGATCTAAAGTTGTTGTGAGTCCAAAGTTTCGTGAAGTAGTCAATGGTTCGTATGATGATTTTGTACCTTTCCGAGAATTTGAGATTTCAGGGGATAAACAAAGTACGGTAACTATTCGTGTATATGGTTTGGCAAATTCTGATGTTCCGAAAACAAGAGGTCTTACATTTGTTAAGTCAGTTTCAGGGCTTAATATGGTGACACGTTTGGTTGGCACAAAAGAAGAGATTCAATTTGAAGCAACTGAATTGCGTTTTGAGAAATAAATTATAGGAAATAGGAGAAAAAAATAATGGCTTTTAGTATTCGTAAATTTAATAATGCAGAAATTCCTGTTGATGCAAAAGAATTGCTTGGTAAATTGCAATTTATCAGTTTTATTGAAAATTTTAAAATGGTAGATGGTTCACCTGTTGATTATCCAACGCATGCAGAAGTTTTTTCGGATAAAATGCAAGAAATTATTCCAGTTAAATTGGAAGAAGGTATCTCTGTAGAAGATATTCCTATGATGTCTGAAGTTGAACTTGTTGGTGATGTCACAATTTGGATTTATGAAGATTCATATACAATTTCACGTGGAAACAACAATGTTTCTGAGGTTAAAGGTCATGCTTTTGCCTTGCGTGCTGAAAATGTTAAGCGTGTAGGTGGAGGTCAACCTAAACAAGAACAGAAGCAGGATCAAAAATCTGATCAAAAACAGGAACATAAGGGATAATTTCTAAAGGAGAAAAGATATGAGTTTATTTCCTGCGTATCGTGGAATTAAGATTAAGCCTTACATGGAAAATCTAAGATACTTTATCTTTTCTTTTTTCTTTTTGTTATTTAGTCCAATATTAGGATTTTATATTTATCAAAATTTAGAGAAACTAAAAAATGCTGATGTTCCTTCGATAGTGATTGTCAGTTTGATGGTGACAGTGTTTAGTTTGATTAGTCTTTATTTGACTTGGTTTTCACAAGAACGTTTTTTCTTTTTTCAAAAGTTAGAAAGACTTGCTAAACTAGCTTTCTTTCTTAAAGAGAATGGATATACATATACAAAAAAAGTTAAAACTGAATCAGGAACAGTCGATAAGGTTACATTTCCAACGGTTTATTTGAAACAGAATCGGTATGATTTGGAAATTGCTTTTAAAATGGCTGGGAATAAGTTTCAAGATAAGTTTAAGAAGATTGGTTCAGATTTAGAAACAACCTTTTTTATGGACTTTATGGAAGTTCAGGACGATATTAAATTTAAAACTTATAAAATGGCTTATTCAGCGTTTCAGAATCGTATTAAGATTAGTGATGTTGAATATTCTAGTAAAGGTATTCAACTAATGAAGAATCTCTATTGGAATCCTATTGATGATCCTCATTTGCTGGTCTGTGGTGGTACTGGTGGTGGTAAGACAGTTCTTTTAAGAACTCTGATTCGTGCTATGGCTAAAGTTGGAGTAGTGGATATATGCGATCCTAAACAAGCTGACTTTGTTACTATGTCGGAGCAGAAAGCCTTTGAAGGTCGTATTTCTTATGAGGTTGAAGATATTGTTTCTATGATTGAAAGAGCAGTTCAAATTATGTTCGCTCGCTATGCTTATATGCGTAAAATGCGTGAAGAAAATGGTGACAAGGATTTGAAGAAGTTTTTTGAATATGGACTTGAACCTTATTTTTTAGTTTGTGATGAATACAACGCTTTGTGTGCTATGCTTGATTTTCAAACTAGACAGCGTTTAGATAATGCTATGGGCCAATTCTTGCTTCTAGGAAGGCAAGCTGGCTGCTTTGCAGTTATAGCTATGCAGAAGCCTTCAAGAGAAGATTTAGGCTCAAAATTACAAGCGAATATCAATTTCCGAATTTCTGTTGGTCGATTGGACGAGGTTGGATATGATTTAGCCTTCGGAGAAGTCAATAGGAATAAGGAATTTAAGTATGTTAAGTACCTGGGCGGTAAGCGTGTTTATGGTCGTGGATATGCTAGTGTATATGGAGAAGTGGCAAGAGAATTTTATTCTCCTTTGTTAGAAAAAGGGTTCTCCTTTACTGATGAATATGAGAAGATTGAGCGACGAGGAAATCCTTTCAATCCTTTGGAAAATCCGAGTGCTGAATTGTCAGAGGAAGAAAAAGAAAATCTTCAAGCTGAGATGGAAGCACAAGAGGAATTGCAAAAAGGAGAAGTTAAGAAGGCAAGTCCTGAATTGGTACAAGAATTGATGTCAAGTAAACAACAAGAAGAAGTAGTTGATGATTCTAATTCTGAAGATGGTTTTATTAAAGCTGGTGATTTGTGGAGAGAAATTGGTGTAAGTTTTTCTTCCCTAAAAGTTTTGATGAATAAATTGGAAGAAATAGGACAGTTGACTATTGTTAAAAAAGATGGATTGATTTTATTGGATAGTTCTAAGAAATACCTTATC
>NZ_CAJZDT010000087.1:0-8091 GCF_915066115.1 uncultured Streptococcus sp.
GGCTAGTTTCCTAGTTTGCTCTTTGATTTTCATTGAGTATAAAATCATTACATTGTTTATAAGTTTAAAAATAAAAAAAGGAGTTTTTGTCATGAAAAACTGGAAAAAATATGCTTTTGCATCTGCTAGCGTAGTCGCTTTGGCTGCTGGTCTCGCTGCTTGTGGAAACCTTTCAGGTAACAAAAAAGCTGCTGACTCAGCTTCAGGTGAAAAACCTGTTATCAAAATGTACCAAATCGGTGACAAACCAGATAACTTGGATGAATTGCTAGAAAATGCCAACAAAATCATCGGTGAAAAAGTTGGTGCTAAATTGGATATCCAATATCTTGGATGGGGTGACTATGATAAGAAAATGTCAGTTATCACATCATCTGGTGAAAACTATGATATCGCCTTTGCATCTAACTATGTTGTAAATGCTCAAAAAGGTGCTTATGCTGACTTGACTGACTTGTACAAGAAAGAAGGAGCAGAGCTTTACAAAGCGCTTGACCCAGCTTACATCAAAGGTAACAGCATTAACGGTAAAATTTACGCAGTTCCAGTTGCAGCCAACGTTGCATCATCTCAAAACTTCGCTTTCAACGGAACTCTTCTTGCTAAATACGGTATCGATATTTCAGGTGTCACTTCATATGAAACGCTTGAACCAGTCTTGAAACAAATCAAAGAAAAAGCTCCAGATGTAGTGCCATTTGCGGTTACTAAGAACTTCATCCCATCTGATAACTTTGACTACCCAGTTCCAAACGGACTTCCATTCGTTATCGACCTTGAAGGGGACACTACTAAGATCGTAAACCGTTACGAAGTGCCTCGTTTCAAAGAACACTTGAAGACTCTTCACAAATTCTATGAAGCTGGATACATTCCAAAAGACGTAGCAACAAGCGATACTTCATTTGACCTTCAACAAGATACTTGGTTCGTTCGTGAAGAAACAGTAGGACCAGCTGACTACGGTAACAGCTTGCTTTCACGTGTTGCGAATAAAGATATCCAAATCAAACCAATCACTAACTTCATCAAGAAAAACCAAACAACACAAGTTGCTAACTTTGTTATCTCAAACAACTCTAAGAACAAAGAAAAATCAATGGAAGTGTTGAACCTCTTGAACACTAACCCAGAACTCTTGAATGGTCTTGTTTATGGTCCAGAAGGCAAGAACTGGGAAAAAATTGCAGGTAAAGAAAACCGTGTTAAAGTCCTTGATGGCTACAAAGGAAACACTCACATGGGTGGATGGAACACTGGTAACAACTGGATTCTTTACATCAACGAAAACGTTACAGACCAACAAATCGAAGATTCTAAGAAACAATTGGCTGAAGCTAAAGAATCTCCAGCACTTGGATTCATCTTTAACACTGACAATGTGAAATCTGAAATCTCAGCAATCTCTAACACAATGCAACAATTCGATACAGCTATCAACACTGGTACTGTAGACCCAGACAAAGCTATTCCAGAATTGATGGAAAAATTGAAATCTGAAGGTGCCTACGATAAAGTATTGAACGAAATGCAAAAACAATACGATGAATTCTTGAAAAACAAAAAATCATAAGATCAATTGATTTCGTGTATTCATTCCTAATTCCTAAAAATGTAATCACTGTTTTCCTCAGACTTATCTGGGGAAGGCAGTGATTTTTTGAAATAAAGACATAGATATTTCTGTTTCTCATTTCCCTTATTTTAACCATTCAGGAAATCTTAAGCACCATTTAGGATTTAGAGTAAGGATTTAGGAAATTATGGCTTATATTAGAGATGTTCCAAGTTTACAAAGGAGGGTTCACATGAAAAAGTATCAACTTCTATTCAAAATAAGTGCAGTCTTGTCTTACTTATTTTTCGTATTTGGCCTTTCTCAGCTAACGCTTATCGTCCAAAATTATTGGCAATTTTCTTCCCAGATTGGCAATTTCGTCTGGATTCAAAATCTCTTGAGTTTGCTATTTAGTGGAGTCATGATTTGGATTCTGTTTAAGACAGGGCACGGCTATCTTTTTCGCATTCCGAGAAAAAAATGGCTTTGGTATTCGATTTTGACAGTATTAGTGGTAGTGCTCCAGATCTCTTTTAACGTTCAGACAGCTAAACATGTTCAGTCAACTGCTGAAGGTTGGGCCGTATTGATCGGTTATAGTGGGACCAACTTTGCTGAGCTAGGTATCTATATAACTTTGTTCTTTCTGACTCCACTTATGGAAGAGCTAATCTATAGAGGATTACTGCAACACGCCTTTTTTAAGCATTCGAGATTTGGCCTTGATTTGCTTCTTCCGTCAATTTTATTTGCTCTTCCTCATTTTTCAAGCCTGCCTAGTTTGTTAGATATCTTCGTCTTTGCAACATCTGGCATCATCTTTGCTAGTTTGACCCGCTATACCAAGAGCATTTATCCTTCCTATGCGGTGCATGTGATCAATAATATTTTCGCAACATTACCATTTTTGCTGACTTTTTTACACAGGGTGTTTGGGTAAAATAATGGCATGAGAGTTAGGAATTATAGTTTTTCAATTTATAAGCGAGTTTCAGGAGGTAAATGAGTATGACAACATTAAAATGGTTTGCCGGAGGCAGTGAAAGACGTTGTGAAGCCATGACGATCATAAATCATCTATTGGAAGATATAAAGGATACGCCTCAATTGACTCCCTTGAAAAATCAATTAGTTACTTATCAAAGAAGATTGAAGGACGATGGGACTTCTACTCCTTTTATATTGAGCCAAATGAATGTTGACATCTCACGTGTGTTGATTGACAATAAGCTGATGTTGTCAGAAAGTCAAGCTAGGCAGATCAAAAAATTGAGAGAACTATCTGCTATTCGCTATGGCTACTGACGAAATGCAGGGATAAATCCCTTTCTACAATTTCCAGTCAAATAAATTGCATTCGTTTTCTCAAGCAGGTATACTAGTATAGTTAGATGAAAAATTCTGAAAATTTAAGAATAGAAAAGAGAACAAATCTTATGGCAAAAGATATTCGTGTCTTACTTTACTACCTTTATACTCCAATTGAAAATGCAGAGCAATTTGCTGCAGACCACTTGGCTTTCTGTAAATCAATCGGCCTTAAAGGCCGTATCCTAGTCGCTGACGAGGGAATTAACGGAACAGTTTCAGGTGACTACGAAACAACTCAAAAATACATGGACTACGTTCACAGCCTCCCAGGCATGGAAGATCTCTGGTTCAAGATTGACGAAGAAAATGAACAAGCCTTCAAGAAGATGTTTGTTCGCTACAAGAAAGAAATTGTCCACCTTGGTTTGGAAGACAACGACTTTGACAACGACATCAACCCACTTGAAACAACAGGTGCTTACTTGTCTCCAAAAGAGTTCAAAGAAGCCCTTCTTGACGAAGATACAGTTGTCCTTGACACACGTAACGATTACGAGTACGATCTAGGACATTTCCGTGGGGCTATCCGCCCAGACATCCGCAACTTCCGTGAGTTGCCACAATGGGTTCGTGACAACAAGGAAAAATTCATGGACAAGCGTGTTGTGGTTTACTGTACAGGTGGCGTTCGCTGTGAGAAATTCTCAGGTTGGATGGTTCGTGAAGGCTACAAAGATGTTGGCCAATTGCACGGAGGAATCGCAACTTATGGTAAAGATCCAGAAGTCCAAGGTGAACTTTGGGATGGGAAAATGTACGTCTTTGACGAGCGTATTGCCGTAGATGTTAACCATGTCAACCCAACTATCGTAGGGAAAGACTGGTTTGATGGAACACCATGTGAACGTTATGTCAACTGTGGAAATCCATTCTGTAACCGTCGTATCTTGACATCAGAAGAAAATGAAGACAAGTACCTTCGTGGATGCTCACACGAGTGCCGTGTTCACCCACGTAACCGCTATGTTTCAGAAAATGAATTGACACAAGCTGAAGTTGTCGAGCGCCTAGCCGCTATCGGTGAAAGCTTGGATCAAGCAGCTACTGTATAAGATCAAACAGTCCTCAGGGGCTGTTTTTCTATGCTTTTTACTCAAAAATCTAAAGTTTGTTTCTGTATCTTTCAGGAAAATAAGGTATACTATATGTAAACGATTTCAAAGGAGTCCAGTTATGACGAAAACATTTTTTATTCCAAATAAACAGAGCATTTTAGGAGAACAAGAGATTTTGACTGCCAAGTCCGTCTTGGCCTTGGTAGATGGTTTGGAGTCACATAGCTATGATGCTGTCTATCTCCGTCAGCCTCTTAACCGTCTCGAGTATATCGAGTGTGCGATAGTGGGGCAATCGCAATTTCTCTTTAAGGTCAGTTATGCTGATGGTCAAAAGGCTTACCGTGTCGATCTTCCTGACCTACTCACGAAGACAGACTGGCAGATTATCAAATCATTTTTAGATGCTCTGCTTGCTTATACAGGAACTGAGATTGAAGGACTAGATGGTTTTGATTTTGAAGCTTATTTCCAAGCAAGTATTCAAGCACATCTGACAGACGCTGCAGCCCGTTTTACGATTTGCCAAGGAATTTTTAATCCTGTTTTCTTTAGTCATGAGGATTTGAAAAGCTTTTTAGAGGAAGATGGCTTGGCACAGTTTGAAGCGCGTGTGCGTGCGGTTCAAGAGACAGATGCCTACTTTGCAAAAGTTTCCTTCTATCAGGATGGAGAAGGACAAGTTCACGGTGTTTACCATCTGGCTCAAGGAGTCAAGACAGTATTACCGAGAGAACCATTTGTTCCTGCGGCCTATATGGAGCAATTGGTGGATAAGGAAGTGCAGTGGGAGATTGACTTGGTTCAAATCACAGGAGATGGCTCTAAACCTGAAGACTATGAAGCTATCGCTCGCTTGGACTATGCAAAGTTCCTAGAGTCACTACCATCAGAATTTTACCACCAACTAGATGCCAATCAATTAGAAGTACAACCCATCCCAGAACAAGATTTTAAAACATTAGCACAAGAAAAGTAATGCAGAAGCAGGTCAATTGACTTGCTTTTTGATATAGAAAAAATCCTGCCATGGATGACAGGATTGAATCTTAAAGAAAGGCCAAGATACGGAGATAATCTCCAATCAGTGCCACTTCAGCTACAAAGAAGAGGAGGATAATGACTCCGTTCACAAGGACAGACAAGAATAATTGATAGAAGGAGTCGGTTTCACTTGCTTGACTTGGTCTTGTAATGATATGGAGACTAGCAAGCAGAATGATTCCAATGCTAATCACACACAAGAGGGCTGTAAATCGTAGGCTATCAAAGAAGGCAAAGAAACTAGCAATAGCAGTGAGGATGATTGGAATTGCCAAGAGTTGACTATATTGTTGGAGAACCTTTTCTAGGGTCCAGTCCTTTTCTTGGTAGATAAATCGTCTCACAACGAAACTACCCAAGAGGAATGAAAAGAAGAAGAGTGTTGTTGCTACTAGGATAGAGATAATCGAAAAGAGATTTAATGAAGCAAATTGTTCAGGGAAGTGATTATGCATAGTTGCTATATGTCCATAGTAAGCATGTTTGATGTGGTAGATACTAAAGAAAAAGGAGGATGCAGAAAACAGAATGAGCAAGATGAAGGCTGTATAACTGTGTGTGCTACTTGTTTCAAGACTGCTTGTAGGAGATTTGAGAGCTTCCACTAGCCAAGACCAAAAATCAAGCACTTGCTCTTTCCATTTATCCGTAGATTTTGGAACTTGGTCGGGGATATAGGGACTTTCTAAGGATTGACTGATAAGAAGGGGCTCTTTCGTGGTTGGTTTTTGCTGAGGAAGTGCTTCTTGACTCTCTTCAGCTATAGTGACTTTTTCTGTTTCTTTAGAAAGATCTTGCTCTTCTTCAGTAGAATCTAATGCTTTCTTTTCTTCTATTTCTGTTCTCGCTTCACTGTCTTCAGGCGTTTCAATTTTCTCTTCTTGCTGGCTTTCCAGTTCGACTTCAGCTTGAGAGACTTCCTCCTCTACTTGAGTATTTTTTTCAATTGGCGTATTGAGATCGGCTATAGTTTCTTCAGCCTTGTCTGCAACATCTTGGGCTTGTTCATCAGGCTTGTTCTTGCTTGTTGTTTTTACAAAATCATTACTTTCAAACCATTCTTGTTTCATGGTAGAACCTCCTTTTTAGTTAGATAAATATGCTTCCATAGTAGCAAATGTAAGCGCTTTTGTCAACGTCTGTTTGGTATGGATGTTAGCTCAATATCATTATCAGCTCTAGCAATGAGTTGATCCTTGGCTTCGGTTTTTTCAGTTTTGTAAGGGTTGCTTAATTCCGTACCTCTTGATTTAGGCTCTTCTCTTGTGAATTGGAAGATAGAACCATAGTTACTTGAGATGTCCCAGTTAATTCGTTGGTTCTCTTTCTGGTCTAGGATGATTCTGAGATACTTTTTGGCAGTCAGTTCAACCTTACCATGGACTTGGATATTTTCAGCGTGGAAGTGCTTCTCTGTTGACTCTAGCTGACTATCTGTAAGGTCTGTATCAAAGATATTGACGATATTAGGGGTTGTGAGTTTACTGTTTTTGATACGACTTCCTTCAATTCGGAGGAGATAGCTGTTTGTATTGAGGGTCGCATTTTCAAGGCTAGCATTTATGATGGTGGTTTGTCTGCGATTGGCTGAGATGTTGATTCCTTTTAGGCTTCTTCCTTTTGGCAATTGGAGAATAACTTCATCAAAACGACTAGAGTAGCTACTTGCGATATGAAGAATCCCGCCAATTCCAGAAGAGAGAAACGGACTTTCAGACAGTTTCTTATCAGTGAGGCTCAGCGTTTTATCGTTCTGATTGGTGATAAGATCATGGTTAGCAGAAATAGATGGATGATAAGAAATGTGGATTTGATCATCGAAAGAGTCTGTGATGGTGAGCGCGTGTTGGTGGAGCGTAATCTCTAGGTTTTCGACTTCCTTGCCAAAGGTCATCTCTTCCATCCGACTATCATAGACAGGTTCTTTGGACATGGCAAGTAGGCTCTTGATTCCGTCAGATTGGATACCTATAAAAAGCAGGATAAAGCCGATAACGGTAGTCACCACACCAAAAATGAGAAATCCTTTTGTCCATTTACGCATGCTGGTCACCTCTCTTTCCTTTTTTGAGAACAAATTGCACCAGGCGAACAATGAGTAGGCCGAAGAAGCGGGCTACATAGGAAATACCTAGTAAGACTAGTGAAGAAGCACCGATAGCCAGTAAACCAGAACCGAAAATCAAGATAAAGGCTGATTTAGCTTGGGCTAAGACAGTGAAACTTTCAACTAAAAATAGGAATCCGCCGATGATACCTAGTATGGAAACCGCAAAGAAAGCCAGAATGACAGTCAAAGCAGCCACAAGGATTCCGAACAGAGCCACGAGGATGGCGATTCCCAGAGGAATGCCGATGGGGGCTGCAAGGAGAGCTAACAAGGCGATATGCAAAATTTGTCTGTTATTCTTTTGAGCGGGTGCTTCATTGATTTTTTTATCGAGAAGATTGGAGAGAACTTCGTGAGCTGCTTCTTTAGGAGTTCCCAAGCTAGCGATGAGTTCTTCTTCTCCTTCGACTCCAGCATCGTCAAAGAGTTCCCTGAAATAGTCCATGGCTTCAATTTGGTCAGCCTGAGGCAGTTTTTTGAGATAGAGTTCTAGCTGAGTCAGGTATTCAGTTCTTGTCATGGCGGATACTCCCTTCTATGATGCCATTAATGGTGTCTGTATAGAGTGCCCATTCATCTTTTAGGGTCACGAGCTGTTCTATACCACCATTTGTCAAGGAGTAGTATTTGCGCATGCGACCTTGGAACTCTCTAGAATAGGTTGTCAGAAAGCTATTGCCTTCCAATTTTTTTAGGATAGGATAGAGTGTAGATTCTTTGATATTAGCGATGAGCTTAATGGTTTGGCTAATCTCATAACCATAAGAATCATCCTGCTCCAGTACAGCCAAGATGAGAAATTCAATCAAGGCAGAGGATGTTGGAAAGTACATGGGGAACCTCCTTTTCTAATGTGTAAGATTTTTATATATAATTTTTCTATACATACATTGTACATCTAAAAGAAAGCCCTGTCAAGAAATATGTGTAAAAATTTTATATATAAAAAACTC
>NZ_CAJZDT010000088.1:0-8065 GCF_915066115.1 uncultured Streptococcus sp.
CCCTACTTTTTGTGACAAAAACTATAGTTTTTTATCCAATTATGAAAAGTGCTTTTGGAAACTCCTAAGATTTCTGCTCCTTCGCGAATAGTTATTTCTTTTTGTCTGTGTTTTTTTGCTAAATCATAAAAATTTGGTGGAACATTTATCTTCGGTCTTCCGAACTGTTTCCCTCTTTTTTGAGCTTCTCTAATTCCTTCTAGTTGTCTTTGCTTGATTTGCTCTCTTTCCATTTGCGACACATAGGATAGAACTTGTAAAACCAAATCAGATATTAGTTTACCAGTGATTGTATCGCTGGTATTTTTAGTATTTAAGAGTGGAAAATCTAAAACGCTGATATGTACCTTTTTTGTCTTAGTGAGTAACTGCCATTGTTCTAAAATATCATCGTAGTTCCGTCCGAGTCTATCAATTGATTTAATTACTATCTCATCATCTGCTTGTAGAACTGTTAGCAATTTTTGGTATTCCGTCCTGTCAAAATCTTTTCCAGAGGCCCTATCTATGAAAATTTGATTTTGGGAGATATTTTCTAATGCCAAAGCAGACATTTGTCTATCGATATTTTGCTCCTTAGTGGATACTCGTACATAACCATAACGCATAAGGCTACCACCTATCTTTTTATCTCTATTTTAGACGAAAAGAAAACTACCGCCCATAATGAGTGGTAGTTTGGTGTACTCTTTGCTACTGTATTTTTTGCCAAAATTTTGTCTTGTTTGCGTGAATAGTAGTGTTGGATAAAAAATCCTAAGAACTTAAAACCTTTTTAAATCAACCTTTTTGATGTCTACAAAAATTAAAAACAGTATGTTCAATTTTTGCATGTTCATCATAGTGTTTTATAGTTTCCTTTTACAATTATTTTCCTTTCTATTTTATCAATTTTGAGGTTAAAAGTCTATTATTAGTATAAATTTAAAACATTAAATTTTCTGACAATTTATTGAAAAATGAGTGAAAATATGGTATAATGAAACGTAAAATTAATTCAGGTTTCCTGAACCAATAGGAGTAAACAATGAAAAAACTAGGTTTTGTCCTTTTATCTTCAGCCTTGCTATTGACTGCTTGTGCTAATAACCAATCTAAGCCAAGCAACACAAGCGATTCGTCAAAGGTGACAGCCTTGTCTGAAGACAAGCAAAAAATGCTTGATAAGGCCACTGCTGACTATAAGACTTTTGTGCAAGAGCAAATTGATAAACTGTTGACCGATACGGAAGGCTTTGTCAAACTGTTGAAAGAAGGCAAGTTAGAAGAGGCTAAGAAGGTCTATCCACTGATTCGTATGTCTTATGAGCGTTCAGAACCAATTGCCGAGAGTTTTGGTGAGTCAGATGTTAAGATTGACTTCCGTTTAGCAGACTATATGGACGAAAACAAGACAGAAGAAGGTTGGTCAGGTTTCCACCGTATCGAGCGTATTCTTTGGGAAGACAATACAACTAAAGGAACTGAAAGTTATGGCGATCAATTAGTCAATGATATCAAGGAATTGAAAGCCAAGATTGCAACTGTGGATGTGGACTACAAGGTTATGTTGACTGGAGCAGTTGACTTGCTAAACGAAGTGGCAACAAGCAAGATTACGGGTGAAGAGGAAATTTACTCACATACAGACTTGTATGACTTCCGTGCCAATATCGAAGGAGCTGAGAAGATTTTCCAACTCTTTAAACCTTTGCTTGAAAAATCAGATGCTGATTTAGTTAAAGAATTAGAAGCTGATTTCAAATCTGTTAATAGTTTGCTGGACAAACACATGACTGACAAGGAACACTACAAACTCTATACAGATTTGACAAAAGAAGATACCAAAGAATTGTCAGAAGCCGTGACAAAACTTGGTGAACCTCTATCACAAATGGGTAAATTTCTTAGTGGAGAATAAGAGTCATGACTGAAAAAGACGAAAAGTTTTTTGAGAAGAAAATGGACCGTCGAGAATTTCTAAAAAAAGCAGGGATTGGAGGGGCTGGTTTAGCGCTAGGACTCTCTGGTGCTTCTGCTTTTTTCGCACCTAAGCTAGGGAATCAGGAAAAAATCTCGTACGGAAATGAAAAAATTGCTTTTTATGGCAAGCATCAAGCTGGCATTAGTACGCCCATGCAAAAGAATATCTATTTTGTTGTTTTGGACTTGCATACGACAGATAAGGATAAGATTATCCAGTTGTTCAAGGATTGGACAGATTATAGTGCCAAGTTGGTCGAGGGAGAATTGGTCAAAAAAGACAGCCAGAATGCTCTCTTGCCTCCGAGTGATACTGGTGAGACAGTCGGGCTTAATCCGCATCGCTTGACCCTGACTTTTGGTGTGTCTGCAAGTTTCTTGAAAAAGATGAACTTAGAAAACAAGCGTCCTCAAGTGTTCAGAGATTTACCGCCATTCCCTAAAGAGCAATTGCGTGAAAAATATACTGGTGGAGATATTGTCATCCAGGCCTGTGCTGATGATGAGCAGGTTGCCTTTCATGCGATTCGCAATCTCATCCGTAAGGGGAGAAATGCGGTGACTCTTCGTTGGAGTCAGTCTGGATTTGCTGCCATTGGAGATCGAATGGAGACTCCGCGGAATCTCTTTGGTTTTAAGGATGGAACAGCAAATCCAACCAAGGAGCAAGACTTTGACCGCGTTATCTGGGCTGATAGTAAGGACTGGATGGAAAATGGTTCTTATATGGCAGTCCGTCGGATTCAGATGTTTTTAGAGACCTGGGACCGCACCAGTCTCGAAGAACAAGAAAATACTTTTGGTCGTTACAAGGAGAGCGGTGCCCCCTTTGGTAAGAAGAATGAGTTTGATGAGGTGAATTTGAATCTTTTGCCTGATGATTCACATGTTCGTTTGGCTAAGGAAGTGGACAAGCCCCTTTTGCGACGTTCTTATTCTTACTCTGATGGGATTGATGAAAAGACTGGCCAGTTTGATACGGGCTTGCTCTTCATTTCTTTCCAGAAGGATCCAGATAACTTTGTCAAGGTTCAAACCAATCTAGGTGCTACAGATAAGATGAATGAATACATCACTCACATCGGTAGTGGACTCTTTGCTTGCTTTGGTGGTGTGGAGAAAGGAGGCTACATTGGTCAGAAATTATTGGAAGGTTAGAAGCTGGTTCTTGGTTTTAGCTCTGTCATTTTTAATTCTTTCTCCAGTAGGTGCCCAAGAAAGTCTGAGTTCTTACTTTGTGAAAATCACAGATGCGTCCAAAGCGGTCAAAAATGGCAATCAGTCTGAGGCCCAGAAACTCGTTACAGAGATGGCATCAGATTTCGAGAGAGTAAAAGACAGTAATTCTGAGGCTGGTAAAGTCGTCAAGGAAAAGTTAGCCCAGTCAGGCGAGATTACTGAAGACAAACTCACAGAACTTTCTTCAGCCTTATTAGCCTTTGAAAAAGAACAAAATCCTGTTGACTTAGATGCGGAAAAGGAAAAATTGGTGAACCGTTTAAGTCCTCGTTTTGAAGCCTTGGAACAGGCCATTACCTCCAAAGATTTTGAAAAGGTTCGAGAGGCCTTTAAGAAACTGAATTCTACTTGGACCATCAATGAAAGTGTGGTTCGTGATAACAGTACGGCTCATTATGGACGTGTTGAAACAGCTATTTCCTTCCTACGTAGTAGCATGGAAACCGAGCCTACAGATTTTAACTCGATTCAGACTTCCTTTGAGGAACTAAAAAAGGCTATTGATGATTTTGTAAGCGGAAAAGAAGTTGCAGAAGCATCTTCTGATTTGAGTCTTAAAGACGGTATTACCCTTTTGAAGAAGGCTTTGGAGCAATTCCAATCTGGTGATCAATCATCAGGAGCAGCCAGTATGAAGGAATTTATTACTATCTGGCCAACGATTGAGGGTTCTGTCAGCACAACCAATCCTTCCCTCTATACTCGAGTGGAAAGCGAAAGCCCTGTGATTATGGTCAAGGGAAGTGAGAAGGAATACCAAGAAAAATTAGAAAAACTGATTGCAGATTTATCACAAATTGATACCAGTGCACGTTACAATGCCTTTGATGCTATGCTGATTCTTCTGAGAGAAGGTGTAGAGGCTCTCTTAATTGTCATGGCCTTGGTGACGACCTTGAAAGCAGCCAAGATGAGAAAAGGGCTCAAGTGGGTTTATGGTGGTGCTATCACAGGAATCATGGCCAGTCTTGTCATTGCTTTCATCCTTCAAATTGCCTTTCCAGCAGTTACATCAGGCTCCAATCGTGAAATCATTGAAGGAGCAGTTGGGATTTTTGCAGTTGCTATGATGATTTTGATTGGAATCTGGCTCCACAGTAAATCCTCGGTCAAAAAATGGAATGCCTTTATGGAGTCACAAATGGAAACAGTGACTAAAACAGGTTCCTTTATTTCCATGTTTGCCCTTAGTTTTCTAGCTGTTTTCCGTGAGGGAGCAGAAACCATTCTCTTTTATGTTGGGATTTTACCAAGAATTTCCAGCTTTGAATTTGTCTTGGGAATTTCACTTGCCTTGCTGGTTCTAGTAATTATTGCAATCGTGATGAACAAGGCCAGTCAATTCTTCCTGCCTCATAAGGTCTTCTTTATCCTGACTTGGATGATTTATGCTTTGGCTTTCAAGATGCTGGGAGTTAGTATCCATGCTCTTCAGTTGACCAATATGACACCAAATCACTTGCTGACAGGATTTCCAACTATAGACCTGCTTGGAATTTACCCAAGTTGGGAAGGCTTGGCCAGTCAACTAATATTTGTTGTTATTGTCTTGATTGTCACTTTCAGACAGGGTGAAAAATAGATGGATAGAAAAGAATTGACAATCGTTGAACATCTGGTAGAATTTAGAAAGAGATTATTGGCAGTAGTCATTTGTTTCTTTTTGGTTTTCTGTGTCTCTCTGCTGTTTGCAGACCAGATTTACCAGTATGTGACCCAATCTTTTCAGCAAAAGTTGATTGTTTTAGGGCCAAATGATATTTTATGGATTTACATACGCTTAGCTAGTCTGATGGCCTTTACCATCACCCTACCTTATACAGTTTATCATATTTGGTCTTTCATCAAACCTGGTTTAAGAAAGGAAGAAGCTAGAGCAATTTTTGCCTATATTCCAGCTAGTTTCCTTTGTTTTCTAGTTGGACTGGCTTTTGGTTTTTATTTTGTAACACCAGCCTTACTTCAGGTTTTATTAGGGCTAGGAGAAGGACTATTTGAAACACAGTTAACAGCTCAAAATTATCTGTCCTTTGTTTTTCAAACGACCTTGCCCTTGGCTCTGATTTTTGAATTGCCAGTTATCATTGCCTTTTTGACGTCAATTGGACTTATTGGACCAGAATTATTGATTACTTATCGCCGATATGCTTATTTTATCTTATTGATACTTGCAGTCATCTTGACACCAGCCGATTTTGTCAGTGATTTAGCAATGACTGCCCCCCTGATTTTACTTTATGAATTGAGTATTGCCATCAGCAAATACATTATGAAACGCAAGCAGAAAGGAGAGAGAAATGGGAATCTTACGTGATATTGGAGCACCAGGATTGATTATCATCGTTTTAGGAGCTCTCTTGATCTTTGGACCAAAACGATTGCCTGAACTAGGCGAATCAATCGGTAAAATGCTATCTGAATTTAAAAAAGCAGTTAAAGGAACTGAAAATCAAGATAAGGAAGAGTAAGACTTGTGAGTTTTACTAAAAATAAGAAGTTAGGAAGTGTGTCTCTGTCGGACAATTTATCATTTCCTAGCTTTTTCTTGTATTAAGAAAATGTAAGTTTAAGTTTTTTTTAAGAAAACTATATTATTCTGAAGAACTCTAAAATTTCACAGCCATTTATTAGTAATGACTATTGAATTCCTAGTCACTACTAGAAATGGACTAGTTTCTTTGAATAATGGAACTGCTTAATCCTCCTATTCTAGAACGGGATGACTAGTATTTCTTTTATGATAGGACTAGATTGTGGTATAATAGAGAGAATAAGTTTTTTTAGTAAGACAAAGGAGAAAATAGATGATTTATGCAGGAATTCTTGCCGGTGGAACTGGCACACGTATGGGAATCAGTAATTTGCCAAAACAATTTTTAGAGCTAGGTGATCGACCTATTTTGATTCATACAATTGAAAAATTTGTCTTGGAACCAAGTATTGAAAAAATTGTGGTTGGGGTTCATGGAGACTGGGTTTCCCATGCAGAGGATCTTGTAGATAAATATCTACCTCTTCATAAGGATCGTATCATCATTACAAAAGGTGGTGCTGACCGTAATACGAGTATTGAGAAAATCATTGAAGCCATTGATGCTTATCGTCCGCTTACTCCAGAGGACATCGTTGTTACCCACGATTCTGTTCGTCCATTTATTACGCTTCGCATGATTCAGGACAATATCCAACTTGCTCAAAATCATGACGCAGTGGACACAGTGGTAGAAGCGGTTGATACTATCGTTGAAAGTACTAACGGTCAATTTATTACAGATATTCCAAATCGTGCTCACCTCTATCAAGGACAAACACCTCAAACATTCCGTTGCAAGGACTTCATGGATCTTTACGGTTCTCTCTCTGCCGAAGAGAAAGAAATCTTAACAGATGCATGTAAAATCTTTGTAATCAAAGGAAAAGATGTAGCCTTGGCTAAGGGTGAATATTCAAATCTGAAAATTACTACAGTAACAGATTTGAAGATTGCAAAAAGCATGATTGAGGAAGAGTAATAAAATGATTAATCAAATTTACCAACTAACAAAGCCTAAGTTTATCAATGTCAAATATCAGGAAGAGGCTATTGACCAAGAGAATCATATCCTCATCCGCCCTAATTATATGGCGGTCTGTCATGCGGATCAGCGTTACTACCAAGGAAAACGTGATCCGAAGATTTTGAATAAAAAACTTCCAATGGCAATGATTCACGAGTCATGTGGAACCGTTATTTCTGACCCGACAGGAACCTACGAGGTTGGTCAAAAAGTTGTCATGATTCCCAATCAGCCTCCTATGCAGAGTGATGAAGAATTCTATGAAAACTACATGACAGGGACCCATTTCTTATCTAGTGGCTTTGATGGCTTTATGAGAGAGTTTGTTTCTCTCCCTAAAGATCGTGTGGTGGCTTATGATGCTATCGAAGATACGGTTGCAGCCATTACAGAGTTTGTCAGTGTCGGTATGCATGCTATGAATCGCTTATTGACACTTGCTCATAGCAAGCGGGACCGAATCGCCGTCATCGGAGATGGAAGTTTAGCTTTTGTGGTTGCCAATATTATCAACTATACTCTACCAGAAGCAGAGATTGTGGTTATTGGTCGTCATTGGGAAAAGTTGGAACTCTTCTCTTTTGCCAAGGAATGCTATATTACTGATAATATTCCTGAAGATTTGGCCTTTGACCATGCTTTTGAGTGTTGTGGTGGTGATGGTACTGGACCAGCTATTAATGACTTGATTCGCTACATTCGTCCTCAGGGAACGATTCTCATGATGGGAGTTAGTGAGTATAAAGTCAATCTC
Source organism: uncultured Streptococcus sp. (assembly GCF_915066115.1). GTDB lineage: Bacteria > Bacillota > Bacilli > Lactobacillales > Streptococcaceae > Streptococcus. The sequence continues at coordinate 7,513 of NZ_CAJZDT010000088.1, forward strand.
AATACACGCGATGCCTTAGAAAAAGGTTTGCTCTTGGTTGGTTCCTCTCGTTCTGGTCGCATTGATTTTGAAAATGCAATCCAAATGATGGAAGTCAAGAAATTTGCCAATCGTCTTAAAAATATCCTTTATCTAGAAGAACCTGTAAGAGAAATTAAAGATATTCACCGTGTCTTTGCTACCGACTTAAATACAGCCTTTAAAACCGTGTTTAAGTGGGAAGTATAAGTGCTGGAGGTTAATTGTGGAGAAAATCATTAAAGAAAAAATTTCTTCCTTACTTAGTGAAGAAGAGGAAGTCCTCAGTGTTGAACAACTGGGGGGAATGACCAATCAAAACTATTTGGCCAAAACAACAAATAAGCAATATATTGTTAAATTCTTTGGTAAAGGGACAGAAAAGCTGATCAATCGTCAAGATGAAAAGTACAATCTTGAACTTTTAGAGGATTTAGATTTAGATGTCAAAAATTATCTCTTTGATATTGAGTCAGGGATTAAAGTAAATGAGTACATCGAATCAGCAGTAACTCTTGATTCAATATTCATCAAC
>NZ_CAJZDT010000089.1:0-8011 GCF_915066115.1 uncultured Streptococcus sp.
AAGCGCCCAATTCGCAAGGTATTCCTCGATTATGTTCGTCATATTGGTATCGGCATGCTCGCTATGGCAGGCATTATTGGTTTAATTACAATGTCTAAAGTGGTAGCAAATGTTGTTAAAAATGCAGTGCTTGATATCTTTAGTTCTAAAACTGTAGATGTTAATTTGCTTCGTACACAACGTGATGTACCTACATCTTGGATTGGTGCTGGCATCTTGTTATGTACAGTTTTATTTGCAGCATATTTCCATTTTATGTATGCTGAAAGCTTTGGACAAACAATTGTAGCGTTCTTAATTGTTCTTATTATGTCATTCCTATTATCTGTAGTGGGGATTAGCTCCATCGCTTATACAGGTACAGAACCAGTTTCAGGTATGACAATCTTTATGATTATTATCTCCGCTGTATGCTTAACCGCAGCAGGTATGACTGGTAAGGTCGGTATGATTGCAGTCCTCATGATGGCATCCTTTATTGGTACTACTATTGGGATGGCTGGTAACTTTATGTCTGAACTTAAGGTGGCACATATGACAGGTGCTACACCTAAAAAAATGGAACAATGGCAAATCGTTGGTACTATTCTTTGTGCTGTACTTTCTGTAGGTGTTATGATTCTTTTAAACGATGCTTATGGATTTGTAGGAGATCATGCATTAAATGCACCTCAAGCGAACGCTATGGCCGCAATCATTGAGCCAATGATGATGTTGGTCGGCTACAGCTCTGTTTACCTGGCTATCTGGACTCTATCTGGCATGATTCAGGCGGAGCCAGGGCTGGTTAGCTCTATCGCTTCTTTTATCGGTTATCTGAGCCAGATTATTTTCACTATCATTATGGTTGGTTTTTTGGGAAATTCTGTCAGCCGCGCCATGATTTCCATGCGGCGGATTCGAGAAATTCTTGACGCAGAGCCAGCTATGACCTTCAAGGATGTTCCAGATGAAGAGTTGGTTGGAAGCCTTAGCTTTGAAAATGTAACCTTTACCTATCCAATGGACAAGGAACCAATGCTGAAAGATGTGAGCTTTACTATTGAACCTGGTCAAATGATTGGTGTAGTTGGAGCGACTGGTGCAGGAAAATCAACCTTGGCTCAATTGATTCCACGTCTCTTTGACCCACAGGAGGGAGCTATCAAAATCGGAGGCAAGGATATTCGAGAAGTGAGTGAAGGAACTCTGCGTAAAACTGTTTCCATCGTTCTCCAACGTGCCATTCTCTTTAGTGGAACGATTGCTGATAACTTGAGACAGGGTAAGGGAGATGCTACTCTATTTGAAATGGAGCGCGCAGCCAATATTGCCCAGGCTAGCGAATTCATTCATCGTATGGAGAAAACCTTTGAAAGTCCAGTTGAGGAACGGGGAACAAATTTTTCAGGTGGGCAAAAACAAAGGATGTCGATTGCGCGTGGGATTGTCAGCAATCCGCGTATTCTGATTTTTGACGATTCGACCTCAGCCTTGGATGCCAAGTCAGAGCGCCTGGTGCAAGAAGCCTTGAATAAGGATCTGAAGGGGACGACAACCATTATCATCGCTCAAAAGATTAGCTCGGTTGTTCATGCAGATAAAATTCTGGTTCTAGATCAAGGACGATTGATTGGTCAAGGTACGCATGCAGACTTGGTTGCCAATAATGCCGTTTACCGTGAAATCTATGAAACACAGAAAGGAAAGGAGGAGTAAGATGAAGACAGTTCAATTTTTTTGGAATTATTTTAAAGTCTATAAGCTATCATTTGTAGTTGTCATCCTGATGATTGTTCTAGCGACTCTTGCCCAAGCCCTCTTTCCGGTCTTTTCTGGACAAGCGGTAACGCAACTAGCCAATTTAGTTCAAGCTTATCAAAATGGCAATCCAGAACTTGTTTGGCAAAGCCTATTAGGAATCATGGTCAATCTTGGTCTGCTGGTTTTGGTTCTCTTTATCTCCAGTGTCATATACATGTGTCTCATGACGCGCGTGATTGCAGAGTCTACCAACGAGATGCGCAAAGGCCTCTTTGGCAAGCTTGCGCGATTGACGGTTTCTTTCTTTGACCGCCGACAAGATGGGGATATCCTGTCTCGTTTTACCAGTGATTTGGACAATATCCTCCAAGCCTTTAACGAGAGCTTGATTCAGGTTATGAGCAATATTGTTCTATATATTGGTCTGATTCTTGTCATGTTTTCGAGAAATGTGACGCTGGCCCTCATCACCATTGCCAGCACACCATTAGCCTTCCTTATGCTGATTTTCATCGTGAAAATGGCACGTAAGTACACCAACCTCCAGCAAAAAGAGGTAGGGAAGCTCAATGCCTATATGGATGAGAGTATCTCAGGTCAAAAAGCTGTCATTGTTCAAGGAATTCAAGAGGATATGATGGCAGGATTTCTTGAACAAAATGAGCGCGTTCGCAAGGCAACCTTTAAAGGAAGGATGTTCTCAGGAATTCTTTTCCCTGTCATGAATGGGATGAGTCTGGTTAACACAGCCATCGTCATCTTTGCGGGTTCAGCTGTACTTTTAAATGATAAGACAATTGAAACAAGTATAGCTTTAGGTCTGATTGTTATGTTTGCCCAATTTTCTCAGCAATACTACCAGCCTATTATTCAAGTTGCGGCTAGTTGGGGAAGCCTTCAGTTAGCCTTTACTGGGGCTGAGCGGATTCAGGAAATGTTTGATGCAGAGGAAGAAATCCGACCTGAAAAGGCTCCGACCTTCACTCAGTTGCAAGAAGGTGTCGAAATCCGTCATATTGATTTCTCATATTTGCCTGACAAGCCGATTTTGAAAGATGTCAGCATTTCCGCTCCGAAAGGCCAGATGACAGCGGTTGTTGGTCCGACAGGTTCAGGGAAAACGACTATTATGAATCTTATCAATCGCTTTTATGATGTTGATGCTGGCGGTATTTATTTTGACGGCAAAGACATTCGTGACTATGACTTGGATAGTCTCAGAAGCAAGGTGGGAATTGTCTTGCAAGATTCGGTCTTGTTTAGCGGAACCATTCGAGACAATATCCGTTTCGGTGTGCCAGATGCCAGTCAGGAAATGGTTGAGGCAGCAGCCAAGGCAACCCACATTCACGACTATATCGAAAGTTTACCCGATAAATACGACACTCTTATCGATGATGATCAGAGCATCTTCTCAACAGGGCAAAAGCAATTAATTTCTATCGCTCGAACCCTAATGACAGATCCAGAAGTTCTCATTCTCGATGAAGCCACCTCAAACGTAGATACGGTGACAGAAAGCAAGATTCAGCATGCCATGGAGGCGGTTGTAGCAGGTAGAACCAGTTTCGTCATTGCCCATCGCTTGAAAACAATTCTCAATGCAGACCAGATTATCGTTCTTAAAGATGGAGAAGTCATTGAACGTGGTAATCACCATGAACTCTTGAAACTAGGTGGATTCTACTCAGAACTCTATCACAATCAATTTGTCTTTGAATAAGAAAAAAGTTGTCCTATGTGGGCAGCTTTTTCTTGTCTATAAAAAATATTTATCACAGCCTTAAAAAAAACATATTAGACGAAAGTCATTTTGAGTGATATGATAAGACTATCGTTAACATTCGAAAGGAGAGGCATCATGGCTAGAACGGTTGTAGGAGTTGCTGCAAATCTATGTCCCGTAGACGCAGAGGGCAAAAACATTCATTCATCTGTATCTTGTAGATTCGCAGAGAGCATTCGTCAAGTCGGTGGTCTCCCTTTAGTCATTCCTGTTGGTGATGAGTCAGTTGTTCGCGATTATGTAGAAATGATTGACAAACTTATCTTGACAGGCGGTCAAAATGTCCATCCTCAGTTTTATGGAGAGAAAAAGACCATCGAGAGTGATGATTACAACCTAGTGCGTGACGAATTTGAATTGGCGCTCTTGAAAGAAGCGCTTCGTCAGAATAAACCAATCATGGCAATCTGTCGCGGTGTCCAACTTGTCAATGTTGCCTTTGGGGGAACTCTCAATCAAGAAATCGAAGGCCACTGGCAAGGACTACCTTTCGGGACATCTCATTCTATTGAGACAGTAGAAGGAAGTGTGGTGGCTAAGTTATTTGGAAAAGAAAGTCAAGTTAATTCCGTTCATCGTCAGAGTATTAAAGATTTGGCACCTAATTTCCGTGTAACTGCTATTGACCCAAGAGACCAGACCATCGAAGCGATTGAGTCTATCGATGAGCACCGCATTATTGGTTTGCAGTGGCATCCAGAGTTTCTGGTTAATGAAGAAGATGGCAATTTAGAATTATTTGAGTATTTATTGAATGAACTGTAACGACTGGAACATCTAGTCGTTCTTTCTTTTATTTTTTCAAAATTTTTGGAATGTGGGATTTTTACGCAAACGTTTGAATTCTGATAAAAATTGGAGAAATTCGACAAAAAACTTGAAAAAAACGAAGGTAAGCGTTATGATAGAAAAGAAGAAATATTGGAGGAATAACATGTCACATATTAAATTTGATTATTCAAAAGTTTTAGACAAATTTGTTGCACCACATGAAGTGGAATACATGCAATCACAAGTAACAGCAGCAGATAAATTGATCCGTAAAGGAACTGGTGCTGGTAGCGACTTCTTGGGATGGTTGGACCTTCCTGAAAACTATGACCGCGAAGAATTTGACCGCATCTTGAAAGCTGCTGAGCAAATCAAATCAGACAGCGATGTTTTGGTTGTGATCGGTATCGGTGGATCTTACCTTGGTGCCAAAGCAGCAATCGACTTCTTGAACCACCACTTTGCAAACTTGCAAACAAAAGAAGAACGCAAAGCTCCACAAATCCTTTACGCAGGAAACTCAATCTCATCTACTTACCTTGCTGACTTGGTAGAGTATGTTGCAGACAAAGACTTCTCAGTAAACGTGATTTCTAAATCAGGTACAACAACTGAACCAGCGATTGCTTTCCGTGTCTTCAAAGAACTCTTGGTTAAGAAATACGGTCAAGAAGAAGCTAACAAACGTATCTATGCAACAACTGACCGCCAAAAAGGTGCTGTTAAGGTTGAAGCAGACGCTAACGGTTGGGAAACATTTGTTGTTCCAGATGATATCGGTGGACGCTTCTCAGTATTGACAGCCGTTGGTTTACTTCCAATCGCAGCATCAGGAGCTGACATCAAAGCCCTTATGGAAGGTGCTAACGCAGCTCGCAAAGACTACACTTCAGATAAAATCTCTGAAAACGAAGCTTACCAATACGCAGCCGTTCGTAACATCCTTTACCGTAAAGGCTATGCAACTGAAATCTTGGTAAACTATGAGCCATCACTTCAATACTTCTCAGAATGGTGGAAACAATTGGCTGGTGAATCAGAAGGGAAAGACCAAAAAGGTATCTACCCAACTTCAGCCAACTTCTCAACTGACTTGCACTCACTTGGTCAATTTATCCAAGAAGGAACTCGTATCATGTTTGAAACAGTTGTCCGTGTTGACAAACCTCGTAAAAACGTGATTATTCCTACTTTGGAAGAAGACCTTGACGGACTTGGTTACCTTCAAGGAAAAGACGTTGACTTTGTAAACAAAAAAGCAACTGACGGTGTTCTTCTTGCCCACACAGATGGTGATGTACCAAACATGTACGTGACTCTTCCAGAGCAAGATGCTTTCACTCTTGGTTACACAATCTACTTCTTCGAATTGGCTATCGCTCTTTCAGGTTACTTGAATGCTATCAACCCATTTGACCAACCAGGTGTTGAAGCTTACAAACGTAACATGTTTGCCCTTCTTGGAAAACCAGGATTTGAAGAATTGAGCAAAGAACTTAACGCACGTCTATAATAGAAGAAAAGAGTGGCTTGTCCACTCTTTTTACTCTCTTTATCCATAGAAATTGGCCTCAGCCAAGACTTGTGATATAATATAGAGAGCAAAAAGGCAGACGCCTAGATACTTTATAGGAGAAACTATGTCAAAAGATATCCGCGTACGTTACGCACCAAGTCCAACAGGACTACTACACATCGGAAATGCCCGTACAGCATTGTTCAACTACCTTTACGCACGTCATCACGGTGGAACTTTTATTATCCGTATCGAAGATACTGATCGTAAACGCCATGTCGAAGATGGTGAACGTTCACAGCTTGAAAACCTTCGTTGGTTAGGAATGGATTGGGATGAAAGCCCAGAAACACATGAAAACTACCGCCAGTCTGAACGTTTGGACTTGTATCAAAAATACATCGACCAATTGCTAGCTGAAGGAAAGGCCTACAAATCTTACGTCACAGAAGAAGAATTGGCAGCTGAACGCGAACGCCAAGAAGCAGCTGGTGAAACACCACGCTACATCAACGAATACCTTGGTATGAGTGAAGAAGAAAAAGCAGCTTACATCGCAGAACGTGAAGCTGCTGGGATCATCCCAACGGTTCGTTTGGCTGTTAATGAGTCAGGTATCTACAAGTGGCATGATATGGTCAAAGGTGATATCGAATTTGAAGGTGGCAATATCGGTGGTGACTGGGTTATTCAAAAGAAAGACGGTTACCCAACTTACAACTTTGCCGTTGTTATCGATGACCACGATATGCAAATCTCTCACGTTATCCGTGGAGATGACCACATTGCTAATACACCAAAACAGCTTATGGTTTATGAAGCACTTGGTTGGGAAGCTCCAGAGTTCGGTCACATGACCTTAATTATCAACTCTGAAACTGGGAAAAAATTGTCTAAACGTGACACCAACACCCTTCAGTTTATCGAAGACTACCGTAAAAAAGGTTATTTACCAGAAGCAGTCTTTAACTTTATTGCTCTTCTTGGTTGGAACCCAGGTGGCGAAGATGAGATTTTCTCTCGTGAAGAATTGATTAAACTTTTCGATGAAAACCGCCTCAGCAAGTCTCCTGCAGCCTTCGATCAGAAAAAACTTGACTGGATGAGCAATGACTATATCAAGAATGCAGATCTTGAAACCATCTTTGAAATGGCAAAACCATTCCTAGAAGAAGCGGGTCGATTGACAGACAAGGCTGAAAAATTAGTTGAGCTATATAAACCACAAATGAAATCAGTAGATGAGATTATCCCATTGACAGATCTCTTCTTCTCAGATTTCCCAGAATTGACCGAAGCAGAGCGTGAAGTCATGGCGGGTGAAACAGTCCCAACAGTTCTTGAAGCCTTTAAAGCAAAACTTGAAGCGATGACAGATGCAGAATTTGTGACAGAAAATATCTTCCCACAAATCAAAGCTGTCCAAAAAGAAACAGGTATTAAAGGGAAAAATCTTTTCATGCCTATTCGTATTGCTGTTTCAGGTGAAATGCATGGTCCAGAATTGCCAGATACGATCTTTTTGTTAGGCCGTAAAAAATCAATCCAGCATATCGAAAATATGTTAAAAGAAATCTCTAAATAAGAAGGATGTAATAATGGACATCTGGGAAAAGATGTACGAAGAAGCACAGAAATTATATAATCCACATGAAGTATCTGATTTTGTTTATGCTAACCATGTCGTAGCCGCAGTAGAAGCAGAAGATGGACAAATATTTACAGGTTTCTGTATGGAGGGAACCTGTGGTGTTTTCCATCTCTGCGCAGAGCGTGCGGCACTCTTTAATATGTATCAATTCTCGGGACAAACTAAAGTTAAAAAAGTCTTAGCTTTTCGAGACAAACCACCTTATGGTGGAAGTTCAGCCATGCCTTGCGGTGCCTGTAGAGAATTCCTTTTAGAGCTTAATGCTGAAAATAAAGATGCAGAATTCATGATGGACTACGATAGAAGAAAGACGGTGAAAATCGCAGAACTAATCCCATATTGGTGGGGAGAAGAACGTGCTTCTAAGTTTAATAATCAATAGAAGAGTCAGTATAATTCTGGCTCTTTTTACTTAATTTGAAAAAAGATAAAAAAAGTTGTTGACAAGTTAGAAAAAGTCTGTATAATAGTAAGAGTTGAAAATAACAGCTCAGGTCCGTTGGTCAAGGGGTTAAGACACCGCCTTTTCACGGCGGTAACACGG
>NZ_CAJZDT010000090.1:0-7895 GCF_915066115.1 uncultured Streptococcus sp.
AAATAGAGTTCACCGATCCTGTCAGCAAAGAAATCCGCGTATTTGAAAGCGGCTTTACGCTTTAAGTTGTCCAATCCAATAAAAAGGCCGTCTGAAAAGTTTCAGACGGCCTTTTGTCACGGAATCATTTGATTAGTGATGAATGCAGCTGCACTCTTTGTTCATATCAATCACCATGCGGCCGGTAATTTTACCTTCGCGCATTTCTTGGAAGATGGCAGGCGCTTCATCCAAAGCACGCAATGCGACTTGAGGCACACCCAAACCTTCTGCACCGAATTGGAAGGCTTCTTCCAAGTCTTTACGAGTTCCTACAAGAGAACCGATGACTTGGATTCCATCTAAAACTGTTTTCACGATGCTGAGTTCCATCATTTCAGAAGGAAGGCCGACAGCGACAACGCGACCACCAGCACGAACTGAGTCAACAGCCTGGTTGAAGGCAACTTTAGACACAGCAGTTACGACAGCTGAGTGAGCACCTCCATCAGTTTTTTCCTTGATGAGTCCAGGTACATCTTCAACTTCGAGGCCGTTAATAACAATGTCAGCGCCTACTTCTTTTGCAAGGGCAAGTTTGTCATTGTTGATATCAACTGCGATAACATGAGCGTTGAATACTTTTTTAGCATATTGAACAGCTAGGTTACCAAGCCCACCAGCACCGTAAAGAACAACCCATTGGCCTGGTTCAACTTTGGCTTCTTTTATAGCTTTATAGGTTGTTACACCAGCACATGTGATAGAAGAGGCTTGGGCTGGATCAAGTCCGTCAGGAACTTTAACAGCATAGTCTGCAGTTACGATACATTGTTCAGCCATACCACCGTCTACTGAGTAGCCGGCATTTTTTACTGTACGGCAAAGGGTTTCGCGACCAGTTGTACAGTATTCGCAAGTACCGCATCCTTCAAAGAACCAAGCAACGCTGACACGGTCGCCAACTTTAAGACTTTTAACATCTGGTGCAATTTCTTTAACGATACCAACACCTTCGTGTCCTAAAACACGTCCTGGTACTTGACCAAAGTCACCATGGGCAACGTGGAGGTCAGTGTGGCAAACACCACAGTATTCAATTTCTACAAGTGCTTCTCCAGTTTCAAGTGGACGGAGTACTTTTTCTTCAACAGCAACACCAGTGCTTTCTGGATTTACAACAACAGCTTTCATAGCTATCCTCCTTGATATTGGCCGAGAACAGGGACAACGGGACTGGATTGATTTTGTGTCAACAGAGTCGAGTGTGACGAGCTCTCTTGTATTTATATGTGAAGTATATCACAAAAGAAAGCCTTTTCCAAGGCTTTGGAAGTAAAAAATAGAATAATCGATTAACTGGTTGATGAGACTGTGAAAAGAACACAAAGACCAGCTCGCAAGCTGGTCATACTCTTCGAAAATCAAATTCAAACCACGTCAGCTTCGCCTTGCCGTACTCAAGTACTGCCTACGGCTAGCTTCCTAGTTTGCTCTTTGATTTTCATTGAGTATCAGTATAGGTTATAAGAATAAATCTTGCAGGGTTTTGGCAACCCCGTCTTGGTCATTGGTCAGGGAAATTTTCTCATCCGCATAAGGGAGTAGCCCTGGGTTGGCATTTTTCATGGCATAGCCCTTCCCTGCAAAAGCGAGCATTTCGGTATCATTGTGTTCGTCTCCAAAGGCAATCAAATCCTTTTTATCGCGGTTCATTACTTTGAGCAAGTAGTCCAAAGCAAAGGCTTTATTGACACCTTTTGGGGTACATTCAAGGATATTGAGAGGTCCACCCCAGGTATTAATAGAAAGTTGATGCTGGTAGAAGGCGTTCATTTCTTTTGCCAGGGCATATTTGTCACTGGCTCTGGTCTGTAACAGAATACAGTTAGGGTCCTTGGTTACCAATTCAGGATTGAATTGATCTTCAGGCTGGAAAGCTTCTACACCAAATAGTTTAGGATTGGCAATTTCTTCATTAGGATTTGTAATGTAGAATTTTTTACGATATTCTCCAGCGATAAAATCAGCTTGAATATCTTCTGAACGTTGAACCATATCGAGCAGATATTTTTTGTCTACAGTCAAACACTTTTCAAAGTCCCAAGCTTGGTCTGGTAAATGAGTAAGGGAGCCGTTGAAATTAATCATAGGAGTATCTAAGCCTAGTTCACGGTAGAAATCTTTTGACATGCGGTAAGGGCGACCTGTCGTAATAACAACCTGATGGCCTTTTTCAGTAACTTTTTTAATGGTTTCTTTGGTAAAGTCAGAAATCTGACTGTCTGAGTTGAGCAGGGTTCCATCCAGGTCAACTGCAATAATTTTTTTCGTCATATAAACCTTTCTAGTGTCTTTCCAGATAAGATGTCTACTATTATAACAAAAAGCAGGCAGAAAAGCAGATTCGAAACTAAAAAAGAAATTTCATCAAATTCTTAAATAAATCAAACAAAGATATTGAAAAAGTGAATGATAAATGATATAATTCTATTATTGTTCGTAAAAATTAAAAGGAGATTGATAATGGACAAATTATTTAAACTAAAAGAGAACGGTACAGACGTTCGTACAGAGGTTCTCGCTGGTTTAACAACTTTCTTTGCAATGAGCTATATTCTCTTTGTAAACCCACAAATTCTTTCGCAAACAGGAATGCCTGCTCAGGGTGTATTCCTCGCAACGATTATCGGTGCAGTTGCTGGTACCCTGATGATGGCCTTCTACGCCAACTTACCTTATGCTCAAGCACCAGGTATGGGTCTTAACGCCTTCTTTACATTTACAGTTGTATTCGGGCTTGGTTATTCATGGCAAGAAGCCTTGGCTATGGTCTTCATCTGTGGAATTATCTCATTGATTATTACCTTGACAAATGTTCGTAAAATGATCATTGAATCGATTCCAAATGCTCTTCGTTCAGCTATTTCAGCTGGTATCGGTGTCTTTCTTGCCTACGTGGGAATTAAGAATGCTGGATTTTTGAAATTTACGATTGATCCAGGTAACTATACTGTTGTAGGAGAAGGGGCTGACAAAGCTAAAGCAACGATTGCAGCAAACTCTTCAGCAGTTCCAGGATTGGTTGACTTTAATAACCCAGCTGTTTTGGTGGCACTTGCAGGACTTGCTATCACAATCTTCTTTGTCATTAAAGGGATTAAAGGAGGAATTATCCTCTCTATCTTGACAACAACTGTTCTTGCTATCGCAGTTGGTTTGGTAGATTTGTCAAGCATCGATTTTGCTAATAACCATGTTGGTTCAGCCTTTGAAGACTTGAAGACAGTCTTTGGTGCAGCTCTTGGTTCAGAAGGTTTGGGAGCTTTGATTTCAGATACAGCTCGCTTGCCTGAAACTCTGATGGCCATTCTTGCCTTCTCATTGACAGATATTTTTGACACGATTGGTACCTTAATCGGTACTGGTGAAAAAGTTGGTATCGTAGCTACAAATGGTGAAAATCACCAATCAGCTAAGTTGGACAAGGCTCTTTATTCAGACTTGATTGGTACTTCAATTGGTGCCATCGCCGGTACTTCAAACGTAACGACTTATGTTGAGTCTGCTGCTGGTATTGGTGCAGGTGGACGTACAGGTTTGACAGCCTTGGTTGTGGCAATCTGTTTTGCAATTTCAAGCTTCTTTAGCCCACTTCTAGCGATTGTACCAACAGCCGCTACAGCTCCAATCTTGATTATCGTTGGGATTATGATGTTGGCTAGCTTGAAAAATATCCATTGGGATGATATGGCTGAAGCGGTTCCTGCCTTCTTCACATCTATCTTTATGGGATTCAGCTACTCTATCACTCAAGGGATTGCAGTTGGTTTCTTGACTTACACTTTGACTAAGCTTGTCAAAGGTCAAGCTAAAGATGTTCATGTCATGATTTGGATTTTGGATGCCTTATTTATCCTTAACTACATTAGCATGGCCTTATAATAGGATTACCCAGGGGGATTTTTCCCCTTTTTTAATACAAAGGAGATAGGTGATGAAAGAGAAAAATATGTGGAAAGAATTATTGAATCGTGCAGGTTGGCTGTTAATCTTTTTTCTGGCGACAATTTTATATCAGATTCCTATAGGGGTTACTGCTATTTTAACTTTAAATGCAGTACCACTGTTGCAGTCAGGACTGATAGTTGCTGGTATTTCGATTGTAGTTCTGGCACTATTTATTATTGGAGCTCGTAAAACGCAGTTAGCAAGTTTTAATTTTTCTTTTTTTAGAGCGAAGGATTTGGCACGTTTGGGCTTGAGTTATTTAGTTATTATCGGGTCAAATATACTTGGTTCTATCTTGCTACAACTATCAAATGAGACGACAACAGCTAACCAGTCTCAGATTAACGATATGGTTCAGAATAGTTCGTTGATTTCTAGCTTTTTCTTGTTGGCCTTGCTTGCTCCAATTTGTGAGGAAATCTTGTGCCGGGGAATTGTTCCTAAAAAGATTTTCCGAGGCAAGGAGAACTTGGGATTTGTAGTCGGTGCGATTGTGTTTGCTTTATTGCATCAACCAAGTAATTTACCTTCTTTATTGATTTATGGAGGTATGTCGATCGTTCTATCTTGGACGGCTTACAAGACCCAACGTTTGGAAATGTCTATCTTACTTCACATGATTGTGAATGGGGTTGCTTTCTGTTTGTTGGCTCTTGTGGTGATCATAAGTCGGACATTAGGGATTTCTGTTTAAGATTTTTGACAATTGCTTACTTGTTTCTACTGGGAAAAAGATGAATGCAATCGTGTCCATCTTTTTCTTTTTATGGTAAAATAGATAAATAATATGGTGAAAAGTCTTGAGGGAGTGACCGATATGTTAAGTAAAGCCAATCATGCAAAGACAGCTATTTGCGGAATTATCAATGTAACCCCAGACTCCTTTTCGGATGGTGGTCAATTTTTTGCTCTTGAGCAGGCACTCCAGCAGGCTCGTAAATTGATAGCAGAAGGGGCTAGTATGCTAGATATCGGCGGAGAATCGACTCGGCCGGGAAGAAGTAGCTATGTTGAGATAGAAGAGGAAATCCAGCGTGTTGTTCCAGTGATTAAAGCGATTCGCAAGGAAAGTAATGTCCTCATCTCTATTGATACTTGGAAGAGTCAGGTAGCAGAGGCTGCTTTGGCTGCTGGTGCCAATCTAGTCAATGATATCACTGGTCTCATGGGTGACGAAAAAATGGCCCATGTGGTAGCTAGGGCTGGAGCGAAAGTGGTCATCATGTTTAATCCAGTTATGGCTCGACCTCATCACCCTAGCTCGCTTATATTCCCTCGTTTTGGATTTGGAGAAAGCTTTACAGAGGAAGAGTTAGCTAACTTTGAAAAATTGCCAATCGAAGAGTTGATGGAGACTTTCTTTGAACGAGCACTAGCGAGAGCAGAGGAAGCTGGGATTGCACAGGAGAATATCCTGTTGGATCCAGGAATTGGCTTTGGTCTGACTAAGAAAGAAAATCTGATTCTTTTACGGGACCTGGATAAACTACATCAGCAGGGCTATCCTATCTTTCTCGGTGTTTCGCGCAAGCGATTTGTCATCAATATCCTTGAGGAGAATGGCTTCGAAGTCAATCCTGAGACAGAAGTCGGTTTCCGCAATCGGGACACGGCTTCGGCTCATGTAACCAGTATCGCTGCGAGACAGGGTGTAGAAGTGGTGCGCGTGCATGATGTAGCTAGTCACAAGATGGCAGTTGAAATTGCCTCCGCCATTCGTCTGGCAGATGATGCGGAAAATCTAGATTTAAAACAATACAAGTAAGATGAACGAAAATCAAAACAATCAGTGGATTGCCAACTACCGGACGGACCAACCGCACTTTGGTTTGGAACGCATGGTGGAACTGTTAGCCTTGCGTGGAAATCCCCATCTCAAACTCAAGGTTATCCATATCGGAGGGACCAATGGCAAGGGTTCGACCATTGCTTTTTTGAAAAATATGCTAGAAAAGCTAGGGCTGAGAGTTGGCGTGTTTAGCTCGCCCTATCTCATTCATTATACAGACCAGATTAGCATCAATAGGGAATCTATTCCCGAGGCTAGACTGGAATCTCTTATGGCGGACTATGAGTCTTTGCTGGAGGGGGAAGCGGCTGCCTATTTGCAGGGCACAACTGAGTTTGAGATTATCACAGCTCTGGCTTATGACTACTTTGCCGCAGAGCAAGTAGATGTGGCCATCATGGAAGTGGGCATGGGTGGACTTTTAGATAGTACCAATGTTTGCCAGCCCATTTTAACAGGCATTACGACTATTGGACTGGACCATGTAGCCCTACTTGGTGACACCTTGGAAGCCATAGCAGAGCAGAAAGCTGGTATTATCAAACAAGGAATTCCCTTGGTGACAGGTCGTATCGCTCCAGAAGCCTTGGCTGTGATTGACCGCATTGCGGAAGGGAAAGATGCGCCAAGACTTGCCTACGGGACAGATTATCAGGTCCGCCATCAAAAGAGTATGGTTACAGGCGAAGTCTTTGACTATACAAGTGTTGTCAGACAAGGTCGCTTCCAGACTGGTCTGTTGGGTTTGCACCAGATAGAGAATGCTGGGATGGCCATAGCTTTACTTGATAATTTTTGTCAAGAAGAAGGTCGAGAACTAGCAAGCAATCACTTGCTTGCTCAAGCCTTGGAAGAAACAAGTTGGCCAGGGCGTTTGGAAATCGTGTCAAGAGAACCCTTGATGATTTTGGATGGAGCCCACAATCCCCATGCTATCAAGGCTTTATTAGCAACTTTGCAAGAACGCTTTGCGAATTATCGTAAGGAAATCCTCTTTACTTGTATCAAAACCAAGGCCTTGGAGGATATGTTGGACTTGCTGGGGACCATGCCAGATACCGAACTTACCCTGACACATTTTGACGATAGTCGGGCGACTGATGAAAGCGTGCTGAAAGAGGCAGCTAAGTCTAGAAATCTCAGCTATCAAGATTGGCAGGATTTTCTAGAGCAGAAATTGACAGATAAAAAAGAAGAGAAAAAAACAGTTAGGATTGTCACAGGTTCCTTGTATTTCTTGAGCCAAGTGAGAGCCTATCTGATGGAGAGGAAGAACGAGAATGGATACACAAAAGATTGAAGCAGCAGTAAAAATGATTATCGAGGCTGTCGGAGAAGACGCTAACCGTGAGGGCTTGCAGGAAACGCCTGCTCGTGTGGCTCGTATGTACCAAGAGATTTTCTCAGGTCTTGGCCAAACAGCGGAGGAACATTTGTCAAAATCCTTTGAGATTATTGATGATAACATGGTGGTAGAAAAGGATATTTTTTTCCATACCATGTGTGAACACCATTTCTTACCATTTTATGGGAAAGCGCACATTGCCTACATCCCAGATGGCCGTGTGGCAGGTTTGTCTAAGCTGGCCCGTACGGTTGAAGTGTATTCGAAAAAGCCACAAATTCAAGAGCGTTTGAATATCGAAGTGGCCGATGCCTTGATGGAGTATCTGGGTGCTAAAGGAGCCTTTGTTGTCATTGAAGCAGAACATATGTGTATGAGCATGCGTGGTGTCAGAAAACCAGGCACTGCAACCTTGACGACAGTAGCTCGTGGTCTATTTGAAACAGATAAGGACCTCCGAGACCAGGCTTATCGTTTAATGGGACTATAAAAAGAATCCGCTTTGGGCGGATTTTTCTAGAAAGGAATCATTATGGATCAACTACAGATTAAGGATTTGGAAATTTTTGCCTATCATGGTCTTTTTCCTAGTGAGAAAGAATTGGGGCAGAAGTTTGTTATTTCCGCAATCCTATCCTATGATATGACCAAGGCGGCGACAGATTTGGATTTAACAGCCTCTATCCATTATGGAGAACTGTGTCAGCAGTGGACGGCTTGGTTTCAGGAAACAACTGAGGACTTGATTGAAACGGTAGCCTACAAACTAGT